>NZ_JBBCZC010000005.1:0-105554 GCF_037144575.1 Sporosarcina sp. USHLN248 | reverse complement strand
GATGAAGCGCAATGCCTATGGTTTTAGGCGCTTCGATCACTTTAAAGCAAAGATATTATTAAACATTAGATATAAAGAAATTGGGGTTCATTTAGGATAAGAATTATTTGAATACAAAAATCGGTATAAAAGAGATTCGTTGATTGGAGCGAAAGGCGGCGACTCCTGCCGGAATAGCATGAGCTGAAGACCCTGGACTGAGCAAAGCGAGGGAAGCGGCTGAAGCCATGCCGGCGGAAAGCGTCCGCCCTGTAGCGCAAATCAACATTACTCAGCGGTACCTAAGTAAAAGGGTGACGTGCAAATCACATCACCCCAACATTTGATTTAGAACCGAAAAAACAGATTGGCAGTGACTTCGTCAAAGTCGAAATATCCGACTTCATCCAAAATAATGAGATCTGGTTTACATAAACGCTTCATTAAATACGATAGTGTGCCTTTTTGTGAAGCCTTTTGACATTGCTCTCCTAACTCATTGGCCGTAATAAACAAGACGTTGTAACCTTTGGCTAACGCTTCTAACCCAAACCCGATGGCGAGATGTGTCTTTCCCACCCCCGGTGGGCCGAGTATGATGCGGTTTTCTCCATTTGCGATAAAACGGCAGGTACAAGTCTCTTTGACGCGTTGCTCACTAATACTAGGCTGAAAGCTAAAGTCGAATTCATGGATCGTTTTTGTATACGGAAATTTTGCTTTGCGAATTCGTTTGGCCAAAGCCTCTGATTCTCGATGTTCCCATTCCTGTTTTACCAGGGTGTCAAGAAAGTCAAAATATGATAAAGTATTGGCAGAGGCACTCTCGACTAGTTCATCTAGTTGCTGGGCTGTCTGCTGCCACCCGAGCGCTTTTAAGCGTTCTTCGAGTATTGATGAATGCATAACCTTATTCTCCTTCCTCGAGCGCAGCGTATATTGCTAACGATCGACTTTCAACGGTCGGTATTGGAGTAGGGGAATCTGGGGTCGCCAAACCATGTAGATTCTTTTCCTGCTCTTTTTCTGTTCCCGGTAGCCCTTGATAATGCTCGGCATTCATAGTCACTTGATGTCTGCCATCTAGTAGCGGATGTACGGCTATCCGTTCATACTCGTCGTATAGTTCAAGCATTCCTTCATTCGTTTCATGTACCTTCACTTGCTGTCCCGCATATCGATACGGCACTGAATACTTATTCTGCTGATAGGAAATAAAACAATCCTTACTCACTTCCCGGAGTTCCCATTGTCTTACTTGATACAGCGGTTTTGTATTCCATGGAATCAAAAGCGCACGCTCTTCCTCGAACCGATCACATGGGCGTTGTTGCGTCGTTTGATTGCGTTTTTTGTGAACCACCTCATCCAGCCATTTACGCACTTCTGAATTCAAATCTTCCAGGTTTTCAGGTAGGCGACGCTTAAGGAAATTTGATTTTAAATAAGCTACAGCCCTCTCTACTTTTCCTTTTGTCTGCGCCCGATAAGGCTTGCAGGCTTTCGGAATAACTCCATAATAGGATAGAAAATCCTCGAACTTTTTGTTAAAACGAATCTGGCTGACACTGTGTTTCGTGACGACAGTTCGCATATTGTCGTAAAGAAGTTGCTGGGGAATACCATTGAAATAGCTAAAGGCATTCATATGACATTTCATTAGCGTTTCCTGCGTCATATCCGTTGTAAACTCAATGTATCGTTTACGGGAATAACTTAGGATCATAAGAAAGGCGTACAACGGACGCTTCAATCCATCTACAAAAAACTCACCGATATTCTCTTCCCAATCTACTTGCGCCTGTCGTCCAGGAATCGTTTCAAATCGGACAGTTGCTTGTTTCTTCGGCGCCTCCCGAAAGGGTTGGACAAATTCTCGAAGAATGGTGCTTTTTCCTTCGTAGCCTTTCGCTCGGATTTCTTCTATTAAAACTGCACAATTTGTAGTACCTTCTTTAATTCGTTCTAGCAGATACGGCTTGAATGGATCCAACTTACTTCCTCTTTTAGCCCGTTTTTCTGAATACGGTGTAGCTTCTGCCTTTAAATGTTTCCTGATGGTTTTTCGATCAAATCCTGTTTCCCTTGCAATCGCACTGATTGTCCAGCCTTTCTGTTTCAATTCTCTTATCATAAAAAAGTCCTCCAACAATAACGTCATTCCCACACTTCCAATCTATCTCTCTCAAAATAGATTATCCGTAAAAACTGGGGAATTTTAAACCGTTATTATTGAGGATTTTAACACCGATATTCACAGGCATATCCCAATGCAAATTATTCGTCCAAAAAATATTGATTTTTAAATACTATATCCCTACCTACGCTCGCAGAATCTCCATGCGAATCCCTAATAAGCGACGAATATTTACCTATATTATGTAATTCCATTATTTCAATGGCTTGATTGCCAAATATAGATTTTGGTATGATGTAATTCATATATTGTTGAATTTTCCCTCAAATTAAAAAACATCTTTTATTCTAACATGAAAAAATAGTCTATAATGTTGGTTCGGAAATTAATTGAGCTCCAATTGAAGTGACAAAACCAACTTCATATTAATAGAGGGATTTTTGTAGTAGCCATACAGAATAGAGCTTGATATTGTACCAATTTCAGGAGGGAGATCAAATGTATTTAAAAACACCAGAAGACCAAAAGCTAATTGAATCATACAAAAGTGCACCGAGCGAACTTATGCAAGCAATTGCAGGCTTAAATGAGTCTGACTTGAATCAGACAAGAGCACCAGGTACATGGTCAATCAGGGAAATTGTACATCACATCGTAGACTGTGATATGAATTATGTTCAATTTAACCGATACGCCTTAGCGGATACAGGTAAAACCTATTTTTTTAATGAGTTTAATGGAGATAGTTGGAACTTCAAGATGGACTATAAAAACCGTTCCATTGAATCAGAATTAAAGCTTTTCACGATGATGAGGGAATATATCGCATATTTATGTATCATTTTAAATGATTCACTGGACAGGGTACTTGTACATGAGCACGGAAAGGCTACCGTACGAGATGCTCTTCGGCATGATACTCAACATGTTTTACATCATATCGAGCAAATCCTTGAAACCCGTAGAATAAACAACATTTAATCGTTTTTGGGATGAGTTACAAAAGGTAAATGAATTGGGAAAGACAAAATGAAGGGAACTATTGTTCAGTTATGTGCTAAATTATTTATTAGTTCCATAGTTACTTGTGATTTTCACCCGCCTACAGAACCCGTTTGATTGGGGTCTTGTGGCTTGTAGATCATATGTAGGAATGAATCGATTTTCCTTCTTGAATTTTCATTCCTAATTATCGCCTCATATTGAATCCCTTTTTTGATTACGCAAGGTAGTGATAACTTATAAAGTTGAAAAACAGCACCTCCATAAGGAAAGATGCTGTTTTTTTTGATTGATTCATTTCGAAGCAATTTCCTGCACTTCTTTCGGAATTGCAAAATCCTTAATGTCATTAAAATAACTGTATGTCGCATTCATTTTTTGTCGGGAGCGGTATGAATTCCCGTCAGCGAAATGGCGGACATCTGATGACATTTTGAAGCTCGTTACGTATGAAGTGCTTTTATTAAATGTAATGACAAGCTCCATTTTATCGACAATCCTAAAACCATCGTTTACTGGCCCTGCATCTGGAAAGACTTTTTTAAACTCTTTGAATCCATTTCGGTCTAAAGTCAATTTCAGTGCATAACCATATTCGATCGGTTCCAATATGAAATCATCTTTAAATGGTTCAAATTTGGATAAATCAAGCGTAGGATAGACAGCGTCAACAAAGCTTCCGTATTGTTCTTCAATCGTACCGACTTGTTGCCACTCCGCATCGTCCGCTTTTTTAACGATATTCTTGCCGCTTATATTATAAAAGTTTTCTTCATACTTTTTTATGCCTCGTGGCGCAACCGTAGCAGTATGTTTCACTTTTTCAGGATCCAAGTATGCGTCAACTTGCAAGTCGTAAACGACGCCTGCTTTTTCGGGATTTTCAATATCACCGTTATAAACGGTTACTGCATAATCATCAAAATTGATATGGGCATGAACCGATTTTAGCGAGGTCTCTGTCGCTTCATTGGATTTTGCCATTAATTTTTCAGCCGTTAGCTTGTCCTGCGCCTCACTCGAATTACAAGCAGATAGTAAAAGCGCAAGCGAACCCGCCATTACGGCACCGAATATTTTTTTCACAAAAAACTCCCTCTCTTAAAACATACCTTCATTTTACGGTAAAAATCGTTCTTCTTCAATCCATTGGACGGAAATGTCTACGGAAAAGTTCCAAATGATGCCTCAGCTTATAAAATCATTTCGGTTAAACTGCCAAATGCCTGTCGTAAATTTCTCGACCATTTCAATATTCGGTTCGTAGCCAATGCCAAATGCAGTTGGCACTGATATATAACCATCTTCCACTACTACTTCCGGTTGAATAATATCTTGATCCCAATAACGGGAAGATCCAGCAGTATCTCCAGGAAGAATGAAATTCGGAAGCGTCGTCAACGCAATATTATGCGCACGCCCGACTCCTGCTTCAAGCATGCCGCCGCACCAGACTGGAATGCCATGTTCAAAGCAAATATCATGGATCTTTTTCGCTTCCGTCAGTCCACCTACTCTGCCTATTTTAATATTGATGACGCCTGCACTTCCTATTTCAATCGCTTTTCTTGCATCTTCCAATGATGTGATGCTTTCATCTAAGCAGATTGGCGTTTGAATCATTTTTTGCAATTTTGCATGATCGATAATATCGTCATGTGCCAATGGTTGTTCAATCATTAATAGGTCGAGAGAATCCAGCTGTTTCAGCTTCTCCGCATCAGCAAGCGAATAAGAGGAGTTAGCATCTGCCATAAGGGGAACATCTGGAAATGCTTTGCGCAATTGCTTCAACACTTCAATATCTGCATCCGGTTTAATTTTCACTTTTATCCGTTTGTATCCTTCATCTATATATTTTTGGACGATGCTGATTAAATCGGACAAGCTTCCTTGAATGCCTATGCTTATACCAACTTCGATACGTTTTCGCTTGCCGCCCAAAGCTTCTGCCAAAGTCGTGCGATTACGCTTTGCATAGGCGTCCCAAATCGCACCTTCAACTGCAGCTTTCGCCATATTATTTCTTCGAATTGGCGAAAACCGCTCGCTCACATCATCCGGATGCTCAATATGGCAATTAAATAGTATAGGTACCAAAAAATCTTTTATTATATGAAAGTTCGTGTCAACGGTTTCTTCTGTATACCACGGTGCGTCAAATGCGACGGATTCACCCCATCCTCTATTTCCTAATTCATCGATTGCTTCTAATAATAAAAAATGTTTATCGATCATTGTGCCAAAGCTTGTCGTAAAAGGAGTTTTCATTCGCATTTTCATTCTGCGCACAATTATTTTTTCAATCTGCATATATGCTCTCCCCCTGCAATTCAATCCATATTTATTATACACTTATATCAATGATGGAACATACTCAACTGCAAAGGCAAATATGGTAAAATAAGAGGAACGGAGGGATGAAATTGAGTGGAAATGACAGACTTCCGGCAGAAGAACGCCGGAAATGGATACTTGATAAGTTAAAATCTTTAGGGGTACCAATGACGGGCAAAGAACTTGGCGAATTGACGAATGTAAGTCGACAAGTTATCGTCGGCGATATAACACTATTAAAAGCGAAAGAAGAACCGATTATCGCTACGAGTCAAGGCTATTTATACTTGAGCGAACAAAATGGGCCTAACAAGATTGAAAAAACATTCGTCTGCAAGCATGCATCCGAGAAAACAGAGGATGAGCTAAATATTATGGTTGACCATGGATTGACTGTAAAAGACGTAAGAATCGAGCACCCCGTGTACGGTGATTTAAGCGCGTCCATTATGGTTTCCAATCGTCAGGAAGTGAAAGATTTCATTCGACGGATTGATATAGCAAATGCCGTCTATTTATCCAAGCTTGCAGAAGGTGGCATTCATATGCATACAGTTTTATCAGATAATGAAAAACAAATTGCTGATGCAGAGCAAGCGTTAAAAAATGCAGGTATCCTACTTGAATAAGGATACCTGCATTTAATTTGCCGTCAAGTTGGTCATTTACATTATCTCATTTTCCAACTGTTGCAAAAAACTGACCATGAAGTTATGGCGTTCTTTAGCTAATCGTTTCCCTTCGTCTGTCACCATTAGATCTTTTAAAAGTAAAAGCTTCTCATGAAAATGTGTAACTGACGCGGTCTTCTTCGACCGATATTCTGCCTCGCTCATGGAAGATCGGGCAACTTCCTCCACATCATATAATTTTCTCCCTTTCGCTCCTCCATATGCAAAAGTTCTTGCAATGCCAATCGCCCCAATCGCATCCAACCGATCGGCATCTCGAACAATTGCCCCTTCGATTGAAACGATCTCCTTTTCATTGCCCCCGCTAAATGACACACTTTCAATCGTTTTCATCACATCTGCTGCCAGGTGATCGTCCAAATCGATCTTTTTTAAAATTTCCATTGCAGACATATTGCTTTCCGATTGATATTTCGGATCGTCAATGTCATGGAGCAATACAGATAATCGAACAATATCTTCATCGACTTCCTCAACCGTTTTCATTATTTTTTCAGCATTTTTCATCACTCTGTCAATATGATCAAAGTCATGGCTGGCATCAAAGTTGTTGTAAATCGTTTTGACGATATGCTCGCATTGTTGAATCGTCTCTTTCATTATATGTACATCCTTTCAGTCGACAGAAAATTTAGGCATGTCATTGACGTTTTCTGTCGATTCATGTATAGTATATGCATCCATGTTAATAATGGGGAAGACATCGAAACGCCGAGGGAGGAAAAAATCATGTACCAAGGTAAAGTAAAATGGTTCAGTAATGAAAAAGGGTATGGTTTTATCGAAACAGATAATGGAGAAGATGTATTTGTCCACTATACCGGCATTGTTGCAGATGGCTTCAAAACGCTAGACGAAGGACAATCTGTCACCTTTGAAATCATCGAAGGTAATCGGGGCCCTCAAGCGGCGAATGTCTTAACCATATCAGAAAATTGACGTTCAACTATCAATCGTGCCTCAACGCAATTGCGTCAGAATTTTTCGATCGTTTCCGAAAAGTTCTCTACTATAGAGGCTTTACATTCAATCGGCGGAATTCAGATTTCCTTTGATCCGTCGATCTAATTTACTGCTACAGATGGTTTAGCATAGATTCATTCACTGAATCCAATTCAAAATCCCGCCAGTGCTTCAAATGGCGGGATATTATTTTGTCATTTTATTCATTTCATTACCTAAAAAACGTAGTTGCTCCCCAATTGTACATGTTGCAATACAAAATTGGTGGGCGCCTGTTTTGCCAAATTCTTTAATATGTTGCTTTTTAATAAAGCAACCTTCACAATACGTATCCAAAACATCATTAATTTCATTCATGACGGTTAATTTATCCATATGAACCTCCTAACGAACCGTTTCTTTATTTTATTATGAAGGGTAACAATATGCAACTATTGAGAGGATGAGAAAATTTGCTTGAATTATACGTAGACGGCGCAAGCGCCGGTAATCCCGGCAAAAGCGGAATCGGCATTTTTATTAAAGGCGAAGGACATCAAGCGAAAATCTCCGAACCGATTGAGCCGACAAATAACCATACGGCAGAATTTATCGCACTATGCCGAGGTATGGAAGAAGCCGCCAAACTGACTAATGGCATTGTTTCAGCCCGTTCCGATTCGAAAGCAGTCGTATCTGCGGTGGAAAATGAATATGTGAAAAATGAACTTCATCGAACCTATTTGAATAAAATACTTTCCATCGCGAAATCATTTGATTACTTTTTCATCAAGTGGATTCCAGATACAGAAAATAAGGCTGCTGATGCACTTGCGCGTGAGGCAATTCGCATTCAATCCAAACAATAAAAGCATCTGCCATCAGCCTTATTGGCTGTTGGCAAATGCTTGAATGCTTATTGTATCCTAAATTCAAAAGTACATACTAATTCGCTTTCATAAACGTAACTGTAGCTACGTCATCATCAAACAAAACCCATTCCTGATCGTCAACCACTGCGCCGACATTGACTAACGTCGTTCGGCTATCAATAAGATAGGGTTTTCCAAATTCAATTTTTGCTTCCGTTTGTCCATCTCGCATCAAACCTGATTGATGGCTATGACCATAAAAAGTCAATGATTTTGACGGCTCAGCCTCCAAAAGAGACCACGGTTCGCCGCCCCATTTCCATTGATGCCCATGGACAACTTCCGCTCGACCTGCATTAAGCCGTTCCGGCAATGCTTGCAAAAAAGACCGAAGTTCCTCATCAGAATCTGTTATATACAAAATCCGCTCTTCTTGATTCCCTATTACTGAAGGAAATGTCAGCAGCTCTTCAAATCCTTCAGGAAGAATCATTACTTCTGACAGTTGGCTGTATGTACGATCATTAATAAACCGTTTACTAATCGTACATTCAAATAAGTCGCCAGTTCCTATAATCGTTGCTTGTGGAGCGGTTTTTTGAATATGAGATAATACTCGTTGTAAGTCTTCGATCGATGAATGGATATCTCCAATTATTGCAAATTGCATACGTTACAGCACCCCGTTATAATTCGTTTGTCTTCTCAACTGGAGCATCAGCTTTTGAAATCCAATCGCTAAAACTCCCGACATATAGTTTAACATGCTCATAACCATTATGTTTCAGCAATGCATATAAAGGAGCAGCCGTTACTCCGCTGCCGCAATAGACAGCAATATCTTCATTCTTTGAGACGGTCTTCTCTAATTGATCCTTCACCTCTGAACCGAGGTTAAAAGAACCATTTAGCTTTAATTGTTCCCAATCGAAATTCAAAGCGCCTGGTATATGTCCCGCTACTCGGTCGATCGGTTCAACTACACCACGATAACGTTCAGCCGACCGTGCATCCAACAAAATGGCACCCGTTTTGCCTGCAACAGTTTCCTCAATAAAAGAGCGTGGAGCATGAATAGTTTCGTTCCATACAGGAACAACTTCAGTAGGAGGGATAATTTCGTTTTCTGTAGAAATTGGCACACCCGATGCTTTCAACTGCTCAAATCCTTCGATTGCAATAAAAGCGTTTTGAAATCCTGCGTAGCGTAGCAGCCACCAAGCCCTTGCAGCAAACGGACTGCCTCCGTCATCATAAACAATAATGTCATCGTTCAACGATAAACCGCTCTTTCTAAAAAGTGCTGTCAATTTTTCCTTATCAGGGAGCGGATGGCGACCAGCTTTTTTTGTCATATCAGATAAGTCCTCTTCCAAATCCCAATAGACAGCTCCTTCTACATGTCCTTTTGCGAACTTGCGCTTGCCCTCTTCACGGTCATTGAGGGAGAAGCGGGTATCGACCCACTTCACCTTTCCGTAATCAATTTCTTCAATTGATTTGAATACGTCCATTCACACCATCTCCTTTGTACGTATTGAGTCGTAAATTTTACGCCATTCTTCCAATTGTTCCGTACGTTGAAGCAATGTCCTTTCCGATTCGATTTGCTGGATGCTTTGCAATAATAAATGTTGGCGAAGCCCTTCAGCTTCACTATCGATCCATTGGTTCGCCCATTGTTCGATATGCTCTTTTTCTTTTCCTAAATAGTGAGATGCATCCACTTTTAGCCGTTCTTCTAATTTCTCTTTTAAGACGAGACGCTCGCCTTTTTCAAAAAATGCTTTTTGGTTTTTAAAAAGACGGTTTACATCCTTATACACATTGACATCTGTAAATGGCGCACTGAATGACAGCATCTGAGCATCTTCAGGCTCATATGGCGAAGGTGACAGTGAGCTGTCCTTTTCATTCAAAAATCGCATTTCAATATGTTGGCGTTCTTTTAATAGCTTCGTCATGAAATTCAGCATCCTAAGGTTTGTTACTTTCAATTCTTGCGTTAAATCAAACCCAACCATTTGGACAGTTTCTGCCAATGCGATGCTTAAAGCTTTATCGGTTTGATAAGTCGCAAAAGTTGAAGGGCTATACCCTTCTTTGAAGAAATCGCCGAAACGTAAAAACACCCGTTGCAACACATAATAGAGCAATTCATTCAATTCATTGTCTGCCGCTTTACGGATCACTTCTGTAAAGCTTTGTCCGTAATGGATGCGAATGGCCTGTTCTATTTGGTCTAACTCTGTCAATCGCTCAGCTTTGCGAGTCATATTTTGCTCTGTTCGTTCGATTAACGTTCTAACTCGCTCAACAGTTTTAACCGTCTCTTCTGTCAACGCTTGGACAGACAAACCTTTCAAATCATTTTTCAGGAAATGCGCAAAATCAGATTCAAATCTCTCCATGTCACGATTTGCTGTTCCATCCAACTTCGATTGCAAGGCTTGTAAACTGGAAATACCGTGAACACGCGGATTACGTATTCCAAACGTAAGCAATTGCTGTTCAACAAACGATTTGACCGCATTAGCCTCTTCATTGTCGGTAGCTAAATCAATTGCATTGACAATGAAAAACATTTTATCTAATTCAAACGCATCTTTTACACGGCCCAATTGGATGAGAAATTCACGGTCTGCTCTTGCAAATGCATGGTTGTAATACGTGACAAATAGGATTGCATCGGCATTCCGTATATACTCGAAAGCGACATCTGTATGCCTTGCATTAATCGAATCAGCTCCCGGCGTATCAACAAGCGTAATGCCTTGCCTCGTTAAAGGACAGTCAATGAACAGATCGATCGAATCGACAAAACAGCTCCGTTCCTCTTCCGCCACAAAACGCGAAAATTCATCCTGATTGACGTTCATTGTTTGACCAAGTGATTCACTGTAAGTGCTATACCCTTTATGGAATGCACGGATAAATGATTTATGAATGTGCAAGCTTTCATCGACCAATTCCTTCTGGACGACCTCTTCCGCCAAGCGATAAGCTTCATCCAATGAAGAAATCTGTTCGCCTAAAGCTTCAAATGATAATGCAACGTCCTCCGTCATTTGCTGCTCGTTTTTCAAATGGACATCCGCCGTTCGATCTTCTTTTCCTTCAGCAACAGGGCGAATACGATTAATGGCCGCTGTCGTCGGGTTAGGAGAAACAGGCAACACTCGATCGCCGATCAAAGCGTTGGAAAAAGATGATTTACCTGCGCTGAATGCGCCGAACAACGCAACTGTGAATTCCTGATTTTCCAGTCTTTTCGCTTTGTTTTTCAAGTACTGGGCGCTTTCCATGAAGCCTTTAATCGAGCTTACCGCATTTGCGACATGCAACGCGGATTCGATTGTAGAATTTGTATCAAATTGAGCTACTTCGTCGTTATCTTCCCTTTTGTTTTCTGCTACCTTTTCGGAGATTTCAAGGGAAGATGCCTCCTCAAGCTCAGGCGTCAATTCAATTTTTTCGATTTTCGTTTCTTTTTTCCACTCGCTTAGCAGTTCATTGCGTTTACGCAATAGCTCTGTAGGCGGTGAAGCAATCCATGCATCTATATGATCCAATTGCGTATTAAGTTCATTCACTTGCTCAATTGCAGCAACTTTCTCCTCTAAAATACGAATTGATTGCATTAACGGTTCAGTTTTTTCATTGCCTGAAGCAGATGCAATAGAAGACATTTCCTTTTTCCACGGATCCGTCAGCTTCTTATAAAGCGATGCAACAGCCGTTTTCATTTGCTCGGCCATATTTAAAATCGTATCGCCCGTCATAACATCGGCGCCTATTAAATGTTGATCAATTTCCTCGAAAGGAATCCTCATATCCATGCTGTCTATTTCAATTGATCGTTCATCAGTTAACAATCCCGCATTTTTTAAAGATGTTTTCATTAGCGACTTCAAATGCGTTTCAATTTGTGAATGCAACAGCTTCGATAAATTATCTGACAAAGCTTGCTTACGTCTTACTTTCTCTTCAGCTGTCTTTTTTGCTCCAAACAGCAAACCCACTTTAAATTTCGGGGATTTCGCTTCTAAATGGTCTTTCAACAATTCTCGTGTTTCAAAAGGCGTTATTGAGGCATTCCGCAACAGTTCACTTCGATTGCTTTCAAAGGTAGCATAAAATTCGTCTCCCGATAAGAGGGTCAACTGATTTTTTTGAGCAGCCAATTCTTTTTTCAATTCATTGACCTCTGACCACTCATGTTCCGCAACAAGTTGCTCGTATAAAGATTTTCGATCGTCTATTTCTGTTTGAAGGTAGATCGTATGCTCATCTTTCAGCTTCGCTAACGATTGGTCTGCATTGTAATAAAATCGTTCCTCATAGTTTTCAATTGATCCTTCTACAATTTCTTTTACCTTTTCAAAATCATTATACGGGTGATTTTTATCGCGCAATGATGTATAAAAAATGCCTTTTGGATAAACGCCCCAAAGTTCAAATGCGTCTTTCACCGACTTTTTGAAGTCCTCAAATGACAATTCACTATCTCGATGCTTATCGATCATATTTATAATTAAATACATATTCTCATTATATTTCATCAATTCTTTAGTAAATGTGAAATTCAACTCAGATTGAACATGGTTGTAGTCCATCGTGTAAAAAACGAGATCAGCCAAATGGAGTGCGGATTCAGTGGAAAGCCTATGAGCATCATCAGTTGAATCAACCCCTGGTGTATCCATCACCGTAATGCCCTCTGGCAAATGTGATGCAGTATGTCCGATTTCAATTTGATAAATCTCGGCCCCGTCCTTACTGAAAGATTTGATCGCCTCAGGAAAACCATGCCCTTCATATTTCAAGACAGACCCGTCTGTACGGTGAATTATCGCAAAATCTTCATTGGATTTTTTGATTTTAACGATATTGGCGCTCGTTGGAATCGGACTAGAAGGTAAAAGATCCTCCCCTGTTAGCGCATTGATCATAGAAGATTTTCCCGCAGAAAAATGTCCAGCAAATGCGATTACATATTCCTTATCTATAATCTTTTTTGCTAATAACTCAGCCTTTTGCAGTCTTTCATGATCATGGCTTTCTTTAAATATTTGGCCATATGTGGCCGTCTTTTCCAAATAATTATGTTGAGACATCATTTTCGATCCTTCCCCTACGTTGTCTTCCCTATCATACCATTTTTCAAGATTGTATCGGAATTTAATTTAATTTGCTAAGAGAGCCTATACTTTGTTACTTTACTCATGGTATTATAGTACTGTATTCAGTATACTAATTATTATTTGGCTGCATTTGCTACATATCAATTATAGAATGAGGGGAGTGTCGTTATGAGTACGGCTATAAACATACAAAAAATCTTAAATAGCACAATCACATCCTTGAATAATGTTGTACCAGTCAAATTTGACGTTTTATCGCCTGTCCTAACTGCACAACCTTATGAGCAGAAGGAAATTGGCGTCCTTATTAGCCTTGTCGGTGAAGTTAAAGGTCGATTGATCCTTGAGACGACCTACGATGTTATTGATGTAATTGGCCAGTCGATGTTTGGCATGAATATTGAAGGTGAAATGGTAGAATCATTTACTGGAGAGTTAGGAAACATGGTTGCCGGTAACCTATGTACAATTCTTGAAAAAGATCGTTTTTCTCTCGATATTTCCACACCTACCATTATGACAGGATCAACGAAATTTTATGGTTTCAAGCAGGCATTCAAGCTACCGATTCGCTTCGAAAGCGGATCTATGCTCAATATCTTATTAACAATCGATGAAGCATCATAATAAAAAGGAAAGCTGACATGCATAAGAACAGTTGCGTGCCAGCTTTTTATTGTTTTACTTTAAGGATGCTACGTGCGCTTTCACAGGAAACGCTGCTTCTATTTCTTTTCGCAATTTCCCTTCTTTATGATCTAACAGGACATGGATCGTTCCAAAGTCTTCCGAAGTTCTAATGAGACGGCCAGAGCCTTGGCGAAGCCTTAACAGCATGAAAGGTAGGTCAACATCTTTAAACGGATCCTCAGCTTGATTGCGCTTTGCGTTAAAGAGCGGGTCAGCTGGAGGGAAAGGCAAATCATAAATAATAACACGAGTTAACGCATCTTGTGGAATGTCTAACCCTTCCCATAAATGATACGAACATAGATTCATCATTTCTTTTCCTTGAAAATCACGGATGATCGACGATAGTTCCCTTTCTCCTTCAAAACCAATTTTTCCAACCCACTCAATTGGCAATGAAGCTTGAAAGTCTTTCATCGATTGCTCAGATTTAAACAAGATTAGTGTCTGTTCTTCTTCACGCAACATATTCAGTACATATTCTGCTTTCTCTTCCTTTTTCATTTCAGCAATGAACACTTTCATCACTTCTTCATAATCAAATGGAGATTCAACTGAAAATGATAAAAAATCATCAATTCCAAGACTATCCAATAAGTATGTGAAATCTTTACCGACAGAAAGCGTTGCCGATGAAAAAATGATCGGTAAATTTGCGGTAAATAGCTTCTCTTTTAAAATATCAGTAACGAGCCGAGGCATAATGATCAATGTCGTTTCGCCATGCCGCTCTTCCAGCCAATCCACCGCATCATTTTCTGAAGTAAAGAGTTCCATTGAGAAAATATATTGTTCTAAATATTCTTCGACCATTTTCAAGTCGTATTCTGGAATGACAAACAATTCACCTTCAAAAACAAATTCCTCTAATAACGCTGTCGAAATGGAAATCGCTTCTTTACCTGTAGATAAAAGAGCTGCACTTTTTCCGATACTTTTTCTTTCTTCCGTTTCACCGATTGTGCACTGATGCAACAGGCGGAAAAATTCTTCGTGCACATCAATTAATCTTTCCATAAGCTGCAATGTCTCTTCTCGAATGCCATCGACCATAATCCGCTCTAATAATTGAAGAAGAGTGTTGCTTTGCACTTCGTAAGTAAGTGCCCGTTGAGCCGAATATTCAAGGAGATGACCTTCATCAAATACAACCATAGAAACTTCAGGCAGCAAAGGTAGCTGGCCTTGGCGTTTTCGGGAATCTTTCGTCCAAATATGTTCCATATAGAAATCATGTGAACAAATGATCAAATCTGCAGCTTCCCGATAATGATTCCGATGAATTGTCTGACCGCACCGATTGCGAAGATCACAAGCGGCACATTGCTGGATGGGATGGAAATTTATCATTTTCCATTGATCATCATTCAAGTCGGGATAATCGGATCGGTCACCATATGGCTGAATCGACTGCAAAGAAGCATTCCCGCGGACAAAATCAGGCAATGACGATTCCACTTCTTCCGCAAATTCATCATCCGACTCTTCTAATCGCTTCAAGCAAAGATATTGGTCGCGAGCTTTCGCTAAACGGACATCAATGTTCATTTGTAAAGCATCGCTCAGTTTTTTAATATCCCCTTCTTCTTTTACCAATTGGTCGATCAACGTTTCATCGGCACACGAAATAAGCGCTGGTTTTCCGGTATAACGCGCATAAGCGATCGCTGGCAATAAATATGCGATTGTCTTCCCCGTTCCTACCCCTGCTTCGGCAAGCAACACTTTCTTTTCTTTCAACGCTTGCTCAATTTGAAACGCCATGAAAATCTGTTCATCTCGACATTCAAATCCTTTTTCCGTCAGCTCGTCATACAATGTGTCGCCAATCCAGTCATTCAATGATTCATAGAAGGATTTTTCTTTCGATAAGGCGAACGGCATTTTACTTTTCACCGGAATAACTCCTTTCCACATACAAACGGAAGAGGGGCAGCCTCTTCCGTCAAATTTCATAACCTTTTTCTTAATACAATTAAATCATCAAACGAAACGGCGTTCTCCGCTTTTGTTATCATCCAGACCCCGGGCGGCAGCTCCTCGGGTCGCTTAGGCCTGCACGATGCAGGTCATGCAGTCGTTGTCGCAGGACGCGACGGTTTTAGACTGCCTTCCTTTTTCATAAAGCATAAGCGCCTTATGTTCAAGCTCTCCGACATACAGGACGTATTAGTGCCGACGTTGCCGCAGGACGCGGCGTTCTTAGTCGGCCAACGCCTGTAGAAGCTAAACGCCGCCCTCATCTTTTGGTATCATGCTCGTTTTCCCCAGAATTGGTAGTAATCTGTGCGAATGAAGCCGTTGAATAGTTTGCGTTTCTTTGTTGCTTTTTTTCCATACATCTCTTCGAAGTTTTCCAATGAAGAAAGCATATATACAGACCAGCTTGGATACTTTTCCATTATATGTCCCAATACCCGGGCAAGTTCCTCAGCTTCTTCGATTTCTCCAAGACGTTCTCCATATGGAGGGTTTCCGACAAGGACGCCATTCAAACCTTCAAGTGATAAATCTTTGACATTGCGCTGCTGCCAAGTAATCAAATCCGCGAATCCCGCTTCAATCGCATTTTGCTCTGCGATATGCACCATTTTTTGATTGACATCAAACCCTGTAATATTTAAAGGCTGATCATATTTGGCAATGTCTTCCGCTTCTTCTCTAACGCGATCGTATATCGCTTTTTTCATCCATGGCCAATGTTCACTGCTGAACTCTCGATTATAGCCAGGGGCGATATTTTGACCGATCATTGCCGCCTCAATCGCAATCGTTCCAGACCCGCAAAACGGATCGACAAACGGACGATCTGGATTCCAACGGGTTAGCTTTACAAGTGCCGCAGCCAATGTTTCTTTTAACGGTGCATCACCTTGCCCGACACGGTAGCCTCTCTTATGGAGCCCTGTGCCGCTTGAATCGATCGTCAGTGTGACTTTATCTTTCAAAATCGAAACTTCCAATTTAAATAAAGGACCCGATTCATCTAAAAAGCCAATCCGTTTATAAGCCATTTTCAATCGTTCTACAATCGCTTTTTTGACGATCGCTTGGCAATCAGGAACGCTATATAATGTAGATTTCACGGATTTACCTGCTACCGGAAATGCAGCATCAACAGGCAAATATTGTTCCCATGGTATCGACTTTGTCTTTTCAAAAAGTTCATCAAATGTCGTTGCAGTGAATTCTCCCGCAACGACACGTACACGGTCCGCCACACGCAGCCACATATTTGTTTTGGCAATTGCTGTTTCGTCGCCTTCAAAAAATATTTTTCCATTCTCAGTCTGTGTTTCGAATCCTAATTCCTTCACTTCATCAGCTACAATGGATTCTAAACCCATGGCAGATGTAGCGACTAGTTTATATTTCGCCATATCTATTCACTCCTATAACGGACATTCAATACCTTTTGCCTCTATGTAGTTTGATGATCGCCCATACAATTCATACAATCCATATAACGAAGAAATGCTCTCCAAACGAGAAGGAGAGCATCGATTGCTATGTCAAAACCAATGTAAATTCGATAAGCCATGTTTTGTTCCCGTGTACTCAAACAGCTATCGCCTCGTACTTAGGGTGGTAATCATCTATCTACAGAATCGTTCTGTCCCTTCCTCCGTTCAATTCCTTTGGAAGAGCGCCCCTACCATAATTTGGGTTTCTCGCTCGTGGGGTTTACCGCGTTCCACCCGGACCGTTTCCGGACCGGCTACGTCACTGTGGCACTTTTCAGGGAACCTCATCCATATCCAAAAGGACTTAGGACTTATTCCCGCCGTCATCGCAATGCGAGCCTCGGCTTATTTTTTCGCCGAGCACGAACACTACGGTCATCTCAGAACCGTGCGAGCATGGACTTTCCTCTACAACAAATGTTGCAGCGATTACCTGAATTCACATGATGGCTTTAACAGTATACAGCATCATCGTTCTATTTTCAATGAAATGTTACAAATGATTGTTATTCTGTGTCATATAGTTTACTGCCAAAAACGTGCTTTTCCAAATTGGAGATCCTCTTTAGAATATCGAAATTTGTCGTATTCGTATTGCTCGGCATCGGCCGTTTTTGTTGGGTTGCAAGTTCCTCTTTCAGTTTTTCATTCTCCGTGCGCAATTCAGAGATCATTTTTTTAAATGTTTCGTAATCTTGGATGATTTGATCGAGAAATAAATCAACATCTTCCTGATTATACCCTCGCAAGCCCGTCTTAAACTCTTTTTCAAGAATTGTTTTCGAGTCGAGTTTTATTTCCATGAAATGACGTCCTTCCATCTGTGATTACCTTACGTTATTATATCATATTTTGTACATCCTTGTCCTACTATTTATCCGTTTGAAGCCGCAATTTGTCGGTTATTGCGCTTCCCCGGGAAATAGTTTCTTGTTAAGCCTCATTTCCCGATTTGCAAGCGATATTTCCATGCGTAATTTGAAACGTTCGGTAAGTTTTTCCCTTTTCAATAAATGAATTGCTTCTCTTGTAATCGACAAGGCCTTTTGCGACTCTTTCAATTTATGTTCAAATAGTTTTGCCAATTCCTCGTATGCTATGATCCGTTCTCGCCCATTTAACCCTTCCGCAGCAATTGAAAATGACATGGCAGCTTTCTCAAACTCTTCTTCTTTTTTGAATAAAAACCCTAAATGATAATACGCCAATGGATGGCGGGTTTCGGATTGTGAAATGACTTGTTCAAGTACCGCTTTGCTTCGATCGAATGATTTCAGATCGGCAAACCACTTTCCAATATTCGTACCGATTGTTTCAGTCGAGTAGTTTTTTTTGTTTAATAGAAGATCGGTCGAATGAATATACAATGTTACGAGGGATAATATATCCCATTCATTGTGATGAAGCACTTTCATCAAAAGCTCTGCTCTACCATTTTTCACTGCGTCTTGATAGATGATAGGCGCCATATGTCCTGGAATATCGCCGTCACGAAAAAAGCCTAATTGCTCCTCTTCTACTGTAGTTAACTTAAACGTATCCATTTCGTTTTTCCAAATACGTTTTGACCCATGTAGCAAATCAATTTCCGTATGGCGAAGCAAAGGGGGCAATTCATTACGATTCATCGTCCATCTCGTTTCTACCATCGGCATATCAAAGCTTTTGCCGTTATACATGACGATTGATTTCTGTTCCTCCCAAAACTTAGTTGCATAGAGAAATGCGGCCTCGTGCTCAGGGCCTGGTAAAACATATTGAGTCAGTGTAAAAGCACTTCCCGTATATTCTATGAAACCAATTAAAAAGATAAGTGTACCGGCACCTTTTAATCCAGTCGTTTCCGTATCAAAAAACAGAAGCGGTTTGTTCAAATCCGGAGATAGCGGATGTGAAAGCTTTTCTTCTTTCCACCGCTCAAGAGTTTGCTGTAATCCTGACAAAGTGAAGTGGCCATGTCTATAATTTGCAGGATACGTAACGACTCTTTTATAAACAATGCCAAGATCATTTTCTTCTTTTAGTAAACCGGCACGGAGCCATTGCTCTTCATACTGAGGAGACTGAATTTTTCTTTGCGATGGTACTTCCGGTATTTTTTGAGGCTGATCTTTTTTCAGCAATTTCTTCATTTGCATTAATTTCGCTTCATACGACATCAGCAGCTCCCCCATTCAATTGCTGAAGAAGAGCAATCACTTCACCTTTCATTTTCACACCAGCCTCTTGGGCCCCGATGCAAACCGGGCAACCGTTCTCACAAGGACATCTAACAACATGTTCTGCTGCTTTTTTCAACAATGCTTCCCACCGGTCGAAAAGCTTCTCGCTTAAGCCGATGCCACCTGGATAGCTATCATAGATAAAAATCGTCGGCTTCTGCGTATGGATTGCCTTTACTTGCGGTACAACATGGATATCTGTTCGGTCACAACGAATGAAAAGCGGGATGAAAGATTGAATTGCATAGGCGGCTCCCGTCAATGCATCCGTCAATTCGGATTCTTTCCAGCCAGCTGGTGCATCAAATGCATACCAAGTTGAAGAAGTATGAAGTTCTTCAGCTGGTAGGGAGATCGGTCCAGAGCCGATATTGTCGTGAGTGTCAAAACGGATTTTTTTAAAAATCGTCGGAATCGCCAAAACTGCAATATCTCCGTACGCTGCCTCCGCTTCCCCGATTGATTTACTATCATCCTCGCTCATCACTTTCAGCTCAACAGCCAAATTGGCATCTGTATAATAGTCGACATCTACATTCGTTACGTATGCTTTCTTTTCTTCCCAATCCAGCTCTTCCACTTGATATTGCTTTCCTTGGTGCAAATAAATGGCTTCCTCATGCAATAAAGTCATTGCGCTATACCGGTCCATTTCACCGATGACGGTCGTTTCTTTCGGCATCGTTTTGTCAATAATTACGACGTTTTCCTGTGAAGCGGACCGCAAGCTTATTTCACTTGCCGGGAATCGGTCTGTCATCCAGTGCCATTTCTCAGAAGTTTCCAATAGAATGCCTTCATTTGCTAAAAACGACAGCAGCTCTTGCACTTCGAACTCTCCATAGCTCTCCGTCCTTGTAAATGGCAATTCAAAAGAAGCGCATTTCAAATGATCCATTAAGATGAGTATATTATCCGGATGGATCCTTGCTTCTTCTGGCGTCTGCCCTAACAAATAGTCAGGATTTTGAACGACATATTGATCCAACGCCATAGATTGGGCAACGTAAATGATTAAAGCATCATCCTGCCGCCTTCCTGCCCTTCCTGCTTGTTGAAAGGCACTTGCAATGTTTCCTGGATAGCCCGTCATAATACAAGCTTGCAACTGTCCAATATCAATTCCTAATTCCAATGCATTCGTACTGACGACTGTACGGATTTTCCCTTCCCGCAATTTCCGTTCAATCGACCTTCTTTCAGACGGTAAATACCCTCCCCGGTAACCCATAATTGTTGTATCGAACAGTTTCTTTTTCGTCAGTTCTTTCATATACGTAACGAGCATTTCGACACGCACTCGGCTTTTTGCAAAAATAATCGTCTGTATTCCTTCTCGATAGAGGAAGGATGCGATATCACGCACTTCTAATACTGCGCTTCTCCGAATGCCAAATGTCGGATGGATGACCGGCGGATTATAGAAAAGAAAGTGCTTTACTCCGGATGGCGCTCCGTTGTTTGAAATGAGCTCCATTGGCGTATTTGTTAATGATTCGGCCAATTCCTTCGGGTTCGCAATCGTCGCCGACGTGCAAATAAAGACGGGATCACTGCCATAATAGTTGCAAATCCGTTTCAACCTGCGCAATACATGAGCAACGTGCGAGCCGAACACCCCTTTATACGTATGCAATTCATCAAGGACGATATACTTCAAGTTTTCAAATAAAGAAACCCATTTCGTATGATGCGGCAAAATGCCTGAGTGCAGCATATCTGGGTTCGTCAAAACAATATGGCCAGATTTCCGTACCTTCGTTCTTAAGCCCGGCGCTGTATCCCCATCATATGTATAGCTTAAAATCGACTCGCCGCTCGCTTCAATTAACTCATGCAAATCTGCCAATTGGTCTTGCGCCAATGCTTTTGTCGGAAATAGGTAAAGCGCTCTTGCAGCATCATCATTCAAAACACTTTGCAGCACCGGTAAATGATAGCAAAGAGACTTTCCCGAAGCGGTCGGAGTGACAGCTGTAAATGAAGCCCCTTTTTCAGACAGATCATACGCTTGGCGCTGATGGCTATATAATTGTTGGATTCCTTTATGATTCAATGCCTTTCTAATGGATGGATGCAATGAATCTGGAAAAGAGGCATACGAAGCGGATTTGCCTTCTATCGTTCGGTAATGAAGGATATTCGGTCCAATTTCAGGATCAGCTCGTAAAAGATTGACAACATCATGTACGTTCGTTTCCTTCAACCCTGCTGCCTCCTTCCTCCATTAAAGCTTCTTTAACAGTTTTTAATGTATACATAGCTGAATTGATCGACAGTATAAAACGTTTCTTGCCAGTTTTTGCGTAAAATGACTGGACAATGAATTGTTTCATTGCCTCATTCATTTGTTCAACTTGATGCGGATGAACATATTTCGGATTTTTCTTACGGATATAGGAAAGCACCTCAGCGGACCATTCATCCAACAACTGATGGTATTCATCTGCATAAGGCTTTACATCTTTGAAAAAATCAGGCTCTATGTCAAATTCCCTCATGTGGGCATGTCTTGTTATGCAATCCTCGCATGCTTTCAAAAGTCGTTCTGTTTTCTCTATTAAAGTAGACAACGTATCTCTTCTCCTCTACGATCTTTCTTATAGTTTATCAAACAATTATCTATATACCAAACATGAACGAACGTGCATTCTTTCAAAAAGACGGCAACTTTTAAATCGATAATCCGTCCAATCATTATGGTATGATAAGAATTGCGAGGTGGTGGTCATGACGATTCGGTATCCGAACGGCAAAAAATACGTTCCGAAGGCTCAGGCGGCAAGCCGTAATAAGACCGATATTTCATTCAGCAATAGGGGAAAAACATTAGAAGACGAGTTGAATGAGACAAATGAGTATTATGTTAGTAATGGCATCGCTGTCATCCATAAAAAGCCGGTTCCAATACAAATCGTTAATGTGAAATATCCGGCAAGAAGTGCTGCAGTCATAACAGAAGCATACTTCAGATCCCCTTCTACTACCGATTATAATGGTGTATGGGAAGGAAAACATATAGATTTTGAAGCAAAGGAAACGAAAAATAAAACGTCATTTCCTTTGCAAAATATACACGAGCATCAAGTCGAGCATATGAAAAACGTTTGTAAACAACAAGGCATTGCGTTTTTAATTGTGAAATTCAGCACGTTGGACCGATATTTCATCGTACTTTATGAAAACTTTGCAAAAAAGTGGCAGAGAATGATAGACGGTGGACGAAAATCAATTACACTTTCCGAAATGGAAGAGATTTCAATAGAAATTAAACCAGGCTATCGGCCAAGACTTGATTATTTACACGCATTAAAAGAAAACCAAATAACGGTTGAAACGATTGAAAGGCAGGAAAAACTATGAGTGAACAAACAAATTCTCGAGCTGCCCGTCGTCAAAAATTGGAGGCGGAACGCAAACGGAAAAAAGGCAGTTCTCCGAAACGGTTCGGGAGCATTTTGAAAAAAGTGATTATGGCTATAGTAATAGCCGGTCTGGCGTTATTTGTCGGCGGTGTTGGGCTATTCGCTTTTTACGCCAGCACAGCACCAGATTTGGATGAAAATCTTTTAAAAGATCCTTTAACATCTCAACTATTAGATAAAAACGGCGATGTCTTTGTAAAATTAGGAGCGGAAAAGCGCGAATACGTTCCGTATGATGAAATACCGGATATGATGGAGCAAGCGATTTTAGCGACTGAAGACGTACGTTTTTACAAACACCACGGAATGGATTTCTGGCGCCTCGGTGGTGCCATATTAGCGAACCTAAGAGGCGGATTTGGTTCTGAAGGAGCTTCAACATTGACACAGCAAGTCATTAAAAACTCTTTCCTTACCGATGAAAAAACGTTAAAGCGGAAAGCACAGGAAGCATGGCTGGCCTTCAAATTAGAAAGAGAATATTCAAAAGAAGAGATTTTTGAGATGTATTTCAATAAAGTTCTTATGGGACGGAATATTTATGGATTTGGAACAGCTTCTCAAGAATTTTTTGGCAAGGACTTAGATGAATTAAGCTTAGAACAATATGCGTTATTAGCGGGCATGCCGCAATCACCTAATGCATACTACCCTTTCAGAAACCCTGAAAGAGCTGAAAAAAGAAGAAATATTGTTCTTACGTTAATGGAGAAACACGGTAAAATTTCGAAAGCGGAAATGGAAGCAGCGAAAGCGACACCTATTGCCTCAACCATTCTTCCTGAAGATGAAAGAAAAGAGATGGAAAACAACAAATATCCAGCTTATGTTGATGTCGTATTAGATGAATTGGAAGCTGCCGGAATGATGGATCTCGTTGCAGAAGGTGTTACCATTCAGACAAACCTTGATCCAAAGGCACAGGAAGCAGTTGAAAGAGAAATCAACTCTCCTATTTATGAATCAGACGAAATGCAAGCTGCAATGACGGTGCTCGATACAAAAACAGGTGAGATCGTTGCAGTCGGCGGTGGACGGAACTTTACTGGCAGAAATACAAACTTCGCAACGAGGGATAATCCTCGCCAGCCTGGTTCTGTAATTAAACCGATTTTATCGTACGGACCGATTATTGAAAATAAAGCTTGGTCAACAGGACAAATTATTGTCGATGAGCCTTATAAATATAAAGGCACAGACATTTCAATCCGAAACGTGGACGGCGGATATGCGGGCCCTATTACGATTCGAGAAGCGCTTTACAATTCCCGAAACATACCAGCCATCAAAGTTTTTGAGGAAGTAGGGACGCAGAAAGCACGTGATTTTGCAGGCAAATTAGGCTTGAACTACAAAGATATGGTATCGTCCGAAGCAATTGGCGGAGGATCTAATGAATTCTCTACAATCGAAATTGCTGGGGCTTATTCCGCTTTGGGCAACGGCGGTATTTATACAAAACCGCATACAGTGAAAAAAATCATTTTACGGGACGGGAAGACTGAGAAAAATATGGTGCCCGATCCTGTAACAGCAATGAAAGATTCAACAGCATATATGGTAACTGACATGCTGCGTGATGTTATGACAAAAGGAACAGGCAAAAAGGCAAATGTATCTGGATTAGATATCGCAGGAAAAACGGGTACAACAAACTATTCGGCTAAAACAATTAAAGAACGTGGATACAAGAACACTTACGTCCCTGACAGCTGGTTTACAGGCTATACGACCAACTATACAATTTCAGTGTGGGGAGGCTATAGTAAAAATGAACCGATTAAAACATACGATAAAGGTCGGGATGTTCCTAAAATCCTTTTCCACAACGTTATGAGAGAAATTTCTTCGAACAAGGAGACAGCACGCTTCAAACAGCCGAGCTCCGTTGAAGAAGCAAAAATTTTAAAAGGATCGAATCCCATCGTTTTAGCAAGCCCATCAACACCGGCAGCTTTAACAAGTACTGAATTGTTTGTTCGAGGTACAGTACCTGAAGAAATGGCTGAAGAAGAACTAACAGAATTGGCGGCACCAAGCGATTTAACTGCCCAATATGATGCAGATTCAAATTCCATTACTTTAAGCTGGAATCATGAAGACCCGAATGAAGAATTAATTGATGGTGAAGTACAATTCAATGTTTTAGTAAGCGTCGATGGCAGTGAACCACAAAATATTACAACAACAGCCGAACATTCTGTCACCTTCCAAGGTGTTGAAATAGGAAGAACCTATGTATTCTCCGTCACAGCTATTGCAAACGACATAGAAAGCAGCCCAGCCTCGACATCACTTATGGTAGAAGGCAACACAGATGAAGATCCTGTGGATGAAGAGGAAAATGAAGACGATTATAGTGACAATGATCATTGGAATAATGGCGGGGAAAATAACGGAGACAACAACAACGGAAATGGTAATGGTAATTGGAACAACAATGGCAATAACGGAAACAATCAGAACAATGGCGACGGCAGCGGGAATAACGGCAATAACAATGGAAATTGGAACAACAATGGCAATAACCCAGGATCATCAAACGATAAGGACGATGGATCAGACAATAGCGGTGAAGAAAGCAGTGATGATACGGAGTAATTTGTTATCGTCATATGCAACTAAAAAAGAGACCAGGTTTGAAAATCCTGGTCTCTTTTTATTGTTCTTTAGCCAATTGCAATTATTTGAGCGGCCTTCTTTTTCGCTTCCGTATATAATGCATCTAACTGAATGATCGCATAGCGCTTATGCAACGTCTTCTCTACAAATTGTAGCCGCTCTTTGCCATTTAAAGGCTCAATGCGCAATATAGGAGTTGCAGTAGCATGTTGGTCGGAATAACCGAAGGCTATGAGCAGTTCTTGATAATTCTTAATCGCCTCTCTCATAACGAGTGTAAAGTCTGCCTTCGCATCCTTTATTGTATGCAGCTTCTCTTTCATTGCTTCCCACCGGTCTATATACAAATACAATGTTTTTCGGTCAGGCAAGAGCTTTCATCCTTTTCTTCCCTTCCCTGCATACAGACAGTAGAGGACATTCACTGCAAGCAGGATTTTGTGCTTTGCAATGGTATCTTCCGAAAAAGATCAATTGATGATGCGTGTCCGTCCATCTCTCTCTCGGCGTCCAACGCATTAACTTCTCTTCAACCGCTATTGGCGTGTCTTTCCAACGGTTCATGCCAAGTCTTTTCGCCACCCGTTCGACATGTGTATCAACTGCTAATGCTGGAATTCCAAAAGCATTCGAAACGACAACGTTCGCTGTCTTCCTTCCAACTCCAGGCAACGTCATGAGGATGTCGCGATCAGCTGGCACTTCCCCGTCGAATTGCTCAATCAATATTCGGCTAAGCGCTTGGATATTTTTAGCTTTATTGCGATACAATCCGATGGAACGAATATCCTGCTGCAATTCTTCTATATCAACTGATAGATAATCTTCTGGCTTTTTGTATTTCTTGAACAGATCAGCAGTTACACGATTTACCAATACATCTGTGCATTGTGCAGAAAGCAAGGTAGCAACTGTCAGCTCAAATGGATTGTCATGTATTAGTTCACAATGAGCATTCGGAAACATTTTTTCAATTTCATCTAAACAAAATGCCCATTCTTTTTTTGTCAACACAATCTATCACCTATTCTCGTTCTTCCAACCAGTTATAAAACGGTACTTTTTTCACGAAAACATCTTGTTTTTGCTCTGTTTTGTACGTGGATGACCTAAAGGATTTTGTTTGCATTTCTACGTCGGTTAATGTTTTCACATTCTTTTTCTTCCATTCAAATAAAATACGGTCAATATATCGTAAACTCATTTTTTGAGCTAAAACAGCCTCTTTTAATGCAGCACGGATAATTTGTACGGAATGTCCATCATCATCAAGCCACATTGCAATTGTCTCACATTCCATTGGAGAAAGCAGCCTTCCAAATTCCTGTTCGAATAATGTATAGATTTCTCCCTCTTCTTCTTTTACACTTTGTTCTTCTTTGTCGCTCACCATTGAAAGGGCTACATCCGACAACCTGTTCCAAAGCGGTTGCATCGAAAATTGCTCATAGATGACACCATTTTGGTCCTCATCTTGGTTGATTTCCAATAAACCTCTTTGCATTAACCGTTGAAGGATTTCAGACACTTCGTTCTCCGTCAAATGCATTTGCCTAGCAAAGTCGCCTGGTGTCGGGAATTGTGATCCTTTCGCCTGAAAAGCGACCATTTGCAAAATGAGCATAGCATCTATATCTTGGATTCCAATTTTTTTATAATGTTGAAAAAAGAGCTGGGAAATGTTTACATTTCCCTGCTCAATCCAAATACGGAGCCGTTCTTCATCTGACACTTAGAACACCTCCTACTAATCATCACGCAAATCAAGGGTACAAACGGTTCAATAGACGAGGGAATGGAATTGTTTCACGAACATGTTCGACACCAGAAATCCATGCAACAGTCCGTTCAAGCCCTAAGCCGAAGCCAGAGTGCGGTACAGCGCCGTACTTGCTTAGTTCCAAATACCACTCATACGCATCTTCATCCAAATTATGCTCTTTAATTCTTTGCTTCATTAATTCGTAATCATGGATACGTTCGGAACCTCCGATAATCTCTCCGTATCCTTCCGGTGCGATCAAGTCAGCACATAGTACGACGTCGTCACGATCCGGATGCGGCTGCATATAGAAAGGCTTTATGCCGATTGGGTAATGTGTAATGAATACAGGCATATCATAGCTTTCTGCGATTGCTGTTTCATGCGGAGCACCGAAATCATCTCCCCACTGAATATCGTCAAACCCTTTTTCATGAAGGAATTCGATCGCATCATCGTATGTGATCCGCGGGAATGGCGCTTGAATTTTTTCAAGCTTGGAAATATCACGGCCAAGACGTTCCAATTCTAATGGGCAGTTTTGAAGGACAGATTGAACGATATGCGCGACATATTGTTCTTGAACTTCCAAGCTCTCCTCATGCTGTACGAAAGCCATTTCAGGCTCGATCATCCAAAACTCGATTAAATGACGGCGTGTCTTAGATTTCTCTGCACGGAAAGTCGGCCCGAATGAAAAGACCTTTCCTAACGCCATTGCAGCGGCTTCCATATAAAGCTGACCGGATTGCGACAAATAAGCATCTTCATCGAAATATTTCGTATGGAATAACTCAGATGTCCCTTCAGGTGAAGAGCCTGTTAAAATGGGCGGATCAATTTTGACAAAGCCATTCATATGGAAAAACTCATATGTTGCCCGAATAATTTCATCACGGATTTTCATAATCGCGTGCTGCTTGCGTGAACGAAGCCATAAATGGCGATTATCCATCAAAAATTCCGTTCCATGCTCTTTCGGTGTAATTGGATAATCGACAGCCTCATGGATTAATTCAATATCTTTCACTTGCAGCTCAACGCCAAATGATGAACGTTCATCTTCCGCTACTTCAGCTGTAATATATAAAGAACTTTCTTGATGGAGCGCTTTTGCTTTAGCAAAAATCTCCTCGCCGACAACTTCTTTTACGACAACACCTTGGACGAAGCCCGAGCCGTCACGTAATTGTAAAAATGCGATTTTACCGCTCGACCGTTTATTGGCAAGCCATGCACCTATTTTTACTGTTTCCCCAACATGGTCGGGCATTTCATGAATCATAATCGTTTTCATACGTACCTCCGAAAAAATGAATTATATGTTCTGTCTTTTATTCTTTCCAATTGTCTTCTACAAATTTACGGATTCTCTTAATTGCTTCTTCGATCAGGTCGATGGATGTTGCATATGAAAGGCGGATCGTATCGGGAGACCCGAATCCCGACCCCGGAATGACTGCGACCTTAGCTTCTGTCAACAAAGCTTCTGCGAAATCATCTACATTGTCATAGCCTGTATTTTTAACAGCTTCCGATACTTCCGGCAGCAAATAAAAGGCGCCCTGCGGCTTAATGACATGGAAACCAGGGATTGCAGATAGCTGCGGATAAATGCGCTCCAATCTTGATTCGAAGTCTTTCCGCATCTCTTCAACAGCTTCTTGTGGCCCATTGTAAGCTTCAAGAGCTGCGTATTGGGATGTCGTCGTTGGATTGGATGTTGAATGGCTTGCCAAATTGGTCATCGCTCCAACAACTTCTTCATCGCCAGCAATATAGCCAATGCGCCAACCTGTCATAGAATGTGATTTTGAAACACCATTAATAATGAAAGTCCGTTTTTTCGCATCCTTGGACAGCTGTGCGATTGAGACATGGCGTTTTTCACCATAAATCAGTTTCTCATAAATTTCATCGGACACAATCCACAGATCTGCCTCTTGACAAACATCTGCGATTTTGGAAAGCTCCTCCCTATTATAGATCATCCCTGTCGGATTCCCAGGCGAATTAATGATGACCGCTTTCGTCTTCGGCGTTATTGCATTCCGAATTTGTTCAGCTGTTACTTTGAAGTGAGATTCTGCTGTCGCTTCTACGATGACAGGAACACCACCCGCAAGTTTAATCTGTTCGGGATAGCTGACCCAATATGGAGAAGGAACAATCACTTCATCGCCCGGGTCCAAGATAGCTTGAAACAAAGTATAGAGGATATGCTTTGCCCCAATTCCAATCATAACTTCCTTGCGAGAATATGTAAGATCCTGATCGCGTTTTAATTTGTTAATAACGGCATCCTTCAAAGTTGGTAAACCGCCCGAAGGAGTATATTTTGTTTTTCCTTCTTTCATCGAATTATAGGCGGCAGTCAAAATATTTTCAGGAGTATTATAATCTGGCTCCCCCGCTCCTAAACCGATCACGTCTATGCCGGATTCTTTCATCTCTTTCGCTTTAGCAGTAATCGCTAATGTTGTAGAGGGTGTTAACGTGCTCACTCGTGCTGATAGTTTTTTCGTCAAATGAATCGCTCCCTTTAGACTTTACATGAATATGTATGGAATCCATTATCCCTTCTCAACATTGCATCTATCTTTTGAAGGAACTATCTTTCAAAATTTAAAACAGCTGCTTCATGTACCTTGATTACGATCGTACTGAAAGCGAAAGGTCAGCCGCAAATGAGATGGCCTTCCGCATAATGGCATACTTTTCACCTAACATTGATGACACGATGGGCAAAAATCGACATTTTCAGTACAGTTATAATCAAAGTTAAAGGTTTAATATTCGCTTCCACCACTCACCATTTTCAAAAAACACATACACATAGTTTAGTTTACCGTTTTCACTCTGAAAAGCCACTTCCCAAACTGGATGGTCTTCCTCTAATCCGAGTGAAACATGAAGGAGCTTATGCACCTTCAACTCTTTTTTTACTGTTTCGATCGCAGCATCGGGTTGGATACCTTTCGACAAAACAACTTCACCAAGCACTTCATTCGTTTGAACATCAACGAATAATGCTTTTTCTGTCCCCTCTTCGTCCTTTCCGTAGACAGTAACCATCGATATTGTGCCATTGTATACTTCCGACTTATCAATCGAAATGAGCTGCCCTGTTTTCTTTACAGCTTCAATAGCAGTCTTTTGAGCATCATAGAAAGGTTTGTTGGCATTATAAAACACGATGGCAGTAATGACTATGAAAAGTGAGAGAAGGAAAAACGCTATAAATTTAATCCAATTCAGCATAATGATTCACTTCCTACATGGGAAACGACAAAATTACTGTTCTTTCCCATCCAACTTCCCCCTAAGTTCCTCTCCATTATAACAAGCTTCGAGCTCATTCACCATATGTTGCAAAGATAGTTTCTTCACGGGCACATTCGGGAGTGCATCTATAAAACGTTTACCATAAGATTTAGTTTCAATGCGCCGATCCAAAATGATGAAAAAGCCCCGATCTTCAGAAGATCGAATCAACCTGCCAAAACCTTGGCGCAGACGCAAAATCGCTTCTGGCAGCGCTAAATCCGTAAATGAGTTCTTCCCTAACTTTGTTAATCGATCTGCTTGGGCTTTGAATACAACATCTTCTGGAGATGAAAAAGGCAGACGAACGATAATGACTGCTGATAACGTCTCTCCTGGCACATCTACTCCTTCCCAGAAACTATTTGTTCCAAAAAGGACTGATTTCTCAAATTGCCGGAACGACTTCAATAATTTCAAACGGCTACCAGAGCTCACCCCTTGGGCAATGAGCGCATAATCATCCAAAAGTTCACTTTCCATAATGAGTTCATATGTTTTTCTCAGCATATCTTGCGATGTGAATAAAACGAATAAACGGCCTCCAGTCGCAATGACCGTTTGAACGACCGCATCCGCAACTGCTTCTATATAGTCGTTCTGGCTTACTTGTTGGATGGACGGCATATCTTCCACAATAAAAATAGTGGATTGGCTATAAAAATGTTTTGGCGCATCGAATGTAAGCAATGGCACTTCATCATCAATGCCTAATTGCCTTACGACAAACCGTTCATCTTGTTCGATTTTCATTGTACCTGAAGTCCAGATGACTCCAACGGATTCCTCTCTAATATGCTCCATGAAGTCCTTCAATAAAATAGAAGTATCCACAGGGCTTTTGACAACTGTCAAACTTCCCGGCAAGCTTCTTTTATCCTGCTCGATATAGACCGTAAAGTTTTCATTGTCGTTATCCAAAAAGATTTCTACCCACTCACCCGCTTTAATTGTTAATTCGCGTATCCAGTAATTCCATTCAGCAACAAATGCCTTTTCTTTCTCTGACATTTGATTCAAATGAATTGCCAAATCGTCTGATATCGAGTGGGCATTGGTAATATGCTCTGACAATGCTTCGGACAAGAGTGAAAATGTTCGTCTCTCTTCCTCAACTTCACTCAAGCTGAAAACAATTCTATTTCCTGATTTCCCATTTGCACTACTATGCTTATGAGTTGTCAACACTGTCGCAATGCGGTCAAATTGTTTGGAAAAACGGTCGAACGACGAGGATAAACGATGAGCGATATACCGGCTATTGCCACAAAACCTTTCATGCAACTGAAGGATCTTGTACAGCAATTGTCCTTCAGTATCTGAGCTTATTTGGCCCATTACATATTTCCAAGTCGTATACGAAAACACCGTTTCATTGGCACGCGCTGCAGTATGGATGAACTGATGGGCTTCGTCCAAAATGATACCCGAAAAAGAGCGGAAAACCCTTTTTTCACGATTTAAATCCGATAACAACATCGAATGGTTCGTAATGATAATGTGTGAATGAATGCTTATTTCCTGCATTTTTAGATGATAATCTACAATCCGCTCATCATCCTTTAAATAATTGGACCCTTTTCGAATCCGATCGATAAATAGCTGCCCGCCACCGGATACATTCAATTCATTTACATCACCAGTTTTTGTTTCCGTTAGCCAAACTAAAATTTGCATGATTGTAAACGTCTCATCAAAAGATTCATCTGTTATTTGTAATAGCTCTTCAAATTTACCTAAAGATATATATTGCTCTCTCCCTTTTAAGACCGTTCCATTAACGCGATAACCAATCATTTTACGCACTTTCTCTAACTCGTCGTTCATGATTTTATCGACAAGATGATTTGTAAACGTACTAATGATGACAGGTTTGCCTGTCTGCAATGCATGAAGAGCTGCGGGCAATAAATAACCGATCGTTTTGCCGACTCCTGTAGGAACTTCAGCGACGACTTCTTTGCTTTTGGTCAGGCTTTGGAAAACAGTGTCCATAAAAGATAACTGAGCTTCCCTATGCTCATAAGCTAAAAATGCTTTTTTAAGCAAGGCAATTTTTTCTTCGGTTTCTATTGGATAAGGGACTGCCCTTCCTTCTGCTGTTTCCTCCCAGTTCGGTTGACGATAGGGGATGCCTCGAAACAATGGCAGTCGATTGACTCCAATACTTTTTTTCCTCACTTCCTTCAATGCATCATATATGAGCCCGGATAGGTCAGAACGCAAGGAGAATGATCGCCTATGAAGCAAATTTAAAGTCTCTTCAGGCAATGTGCGAAGTTTTTTAAGGGCAGCAAGCAATAAATGAGCCGTCGCTTCTGCATCGTCATCTGCACGATGAGCAGCGGGCAGTGCGATGCCTAACTCATCAGAAAGGTCTTGTAATCGATAACTGTGAGATGTTGGAAAAAGGATCTTCGATAATTCAACTGTATCGACTTTTTTTCCTATGAACTGCGGCACGCCACATCTTTTAAATTCACTTTGCAAAAAGGACAAATCGAAATCTGTGTTATGTGCAACAAAAACTGCGCCTTGAAGCATTTCTGAAATGGACGTCGCAATCTCTTCAAAACGCGGCGCATTTTTCACTTCTTCATCAGTAATCGCTGTCAGTTGCTGTATGAAGACCGGAATTTCCCGTTCAGGATTTACAAAGCGCGCATATTTTTTTATAATCGTTTCATTTTCAATGAATACTATCGCAATTTGGATGATGCGATCCCCTTTTGCCGGTGAATGGCCGGTCGTTTCCAAATCTACGACAGCATATGTACAATTATCCATTCAATCATCAACTTCCTGTAATGAATACTACAGCAGATTGTATCATATTCGTGCCTACCAATGCCCGTCTATTTGTTTAGCCTTCGAATAACAATTTTATTGATAACATTTCCATTTAAGGCATTCTATTCAGCCGTTCATTAAAATCTGCTTATATCATCCAATTGTCACAATAAGCATCGGATAGGAGTTTACTTTTGCGGCAGCAATCCATTATAATGGGTAGGAGATTGTTCTATTGTTTTGTTTAAGGAGGGACGCACTTATGGATAATATGTTCAAGCTTTGCGGTTTCTGGACAGGTATTTTCGCGGTGATGTTCTTTGTCGGCGACATGCTTCCAGCCACTGTCATTTTTGTAGCAAGCACTATATTCTTCCTGTTGCTCGGATATTTAAATCTTACGGAGCGTATGTATATGTACATGTTCGGAGCTTACCTGATGATTTTCATGGTAGGATTCAGCTACTATGCTACATTCATCCATGTGCCGGGCGCTGGCCATTAAAAACGTACATACAAAAAACAGCCTATTCGGGCTGTTTTTTGTTTTTTAGAAACCATTAAGAAACGGATTATGATCCTTCTCATCTTCAATGAAGGTAAACGGTCCATGGCCTGGATAGATTGCATAATCGTCATCCAATGACAGCAGCTTGCTATGAATCGAGTTAAGCAATGTTTGCGTATCTCCTCCGATTAAATCTGTCCTGCCGATGCTTTCCTTAAATAATGTGTCCCCGACAATTGCCAAACGATCATTGTCAAAAACGAATGATAGGCTGCCCGGTGAATGACCAGGAGTATGTTTCACATCAAAAGTGAATGGTCCGATTGATACGGTTCCTTCTTCAATGAAATGATCGGCTGCTCTGTTCGATACATTCGGTAGATCCGCATATTTGCCCGATCCATTCAAATTCGGATTTGAAAGCCAATCCGCTTCTTCTTTATGCATATAAACAGGAATCGAATAATGGTCCCTTATATAATCGACAGCGCCGATATGATCGAAATGTGCATGTGTCAATAAAATCGCAACAGGCTTCAACCGTTTCTTGTCTATTTCCTTTCTTAGACGCGCACCTTCATCTCCCGGATCGATAATAAGTGCATCTCCATTTTCATTGCTAAGCACATAGCAATTCGTTTGAATCAATCCCAATGGATAGATGTCAATTTTCACGAATCCCACCTCCCACTTTCGATCATAATGAAGTTGTCGATGCTTTTCAAACAATCGTCATTAATTAACCTCGACAAATTTTTGTTTAAACAGTACAATAGAAGAGGAATATTGCTATATCGGCATTCATTTTTTCTCTGTTGAAAGGAGTGTCATCCCATGAACATTTTAATGGTGATTTTTGGCCTTGTTGCAATTCTTTCAGTTTTTGGTACAGTACAAGGATTTAAAGAGCGCAATATTTTGAGCATCGTGTTCAACGTGGCATCTGTCGTCATTTTTGGCGGTTTCACAATTGCGACAATCATCTACGCAGGATACCCGCCAGTACTTGAAAAATGATCCACAATTTCTATTGTATAAAAACATCCCCTGGCTTTGCCACGGGATGTTTTTATTTATTCTTCAATTTGAATCCAATTTCTCCGCTCGCCAGTCTCCATATGAACCATTTCCTCTTTTGTATAGCCTACCATGCACAGTTTTCCATCGCTTGAACAATTCATTGGATTCCATTCCAAATCCTTAGCAATTGGGATCGCGTTCCCGTCACTTACATGCATCAGCTGGAACGGAGATGTCAATTGATCGAGCTGACCACCCTCTTGAGGAGCCAATAAAAAGAATTCCTTTTCATGAATCCATTCGACTTCCGGCACAAGCCACTCCGAATAATTGCTAATTGCCGGCATGTTCATTAAAACCTTCTTTTCTCCTTTAGAGTCTATCAACGAATAAGAGGATATACCATCTTGCGGCGCTTCAACTACGAGCATAGAATCTTTAAAAGTATCAAAGAAGATTGCATTCTTTATACCGATCTTTCTGCTTTTTAGCGTTTTGCTATCTGTTATCGTTATTTCACCACCGTCAAGTGGATGCTCAAAGTCAGCGCTGGCGATCTGACCATCACCAAACCATTTTGGGAAAGGATCGTCTAATAATAATAAATCCAATGATTCACTATGCCCATCGAAGACGAACAGATCAAAGGACCAGTCTTCGTGGAAAGCTGTGAATAAAACTTTCTTCGGATCAATCGCATTCCACTCAATGGAAAGTTCAGTAGACGAAATTTCAATTTCATGCTCCAATGTACCATCTAACTTGATGATTTTCACTAAGGCTGAATCATTATTTTCACTCGTATGTATAAGTAAATGCTCACTATCCGGATGAACAAAAACATCCGTGATGAAGGCTTCATCCTCATATATGACTTCGCTTTCACCAGTAGTAATGTGAAAAGATTTTAATTGATAAAAATTCCCCTCTTTTTCTACATATAGAATACGGTCATTCGCAAGAAATGTAGCAACAAAATGGAAAGTTGATGGATTTACATGTAATATTGGATCATTTTGTGGAGTCTCTTCCTTATGCTCTACCGGTTCATTATCATCTATAGGTATGATAGGAGGCTTCTCAATAGCAGGCTCCTTCTTTGTGCACCCAACAAGAAATAAGGATATTATCAATGCCAAAATCAAACTTTTATTCACAGCTTCCCTCCTTCCAATCCATAAAAATAGCCTGCACGGAAAAACCCGTGCAGACTTTGGTCAACTATGATAAATGCTATCTATTGATCATCTTTATCGTCTTCATCTTGAAAACGGAGCAGATCGCCGTTTATGATCAAATCTGAATAGCCAAGTTCGGTTGCTGTACGTTCAATGAACGGTTCACAAGCCTCTCCGTCAGTCGGTTCTCCCGTATTGATATCATAGCACACTTCATGAGCATAGATGTTATCTGTAGTGATGAATCGTCCATCTCGGAAAATGACGAACGGTTCGTGGTCTGGCGAGAATAAGTCTGCACCGAATTGCATGTCATCTTTCGTATCAATCCCAAGCAGATGTAGAACTGTCGGACGAATATCCATTTGTCCGGCTAATTCATCAGATACTTCTCCCTTGCCATATCCAGGTATATGGATAAAGAATGGAACTTTTTGCAATTCAGCATTGTCAAATGGTGTAATTTGTTTATCCATATACATGCCCATCGCTTTGTTATGGTTTTCGGAAATTCCGTAATGGTCACCATACATAACGATGATTGAATTGTCATAAAGTCCATTCTTCTTCAATTCATCAAAAAAGACTTTAATCGATTCATCCATGTAACGAGTCGTTTGGAAATACTTATTTAGCGTGTTCGAATTCGAATCGTATGGAGGAATGATCATATCTTCCTCATCAAGATCGAATGGATGATGGTTCGTCAAAGTGATCATTCTTGTTGCGAATGGCTGAGGGAAGTCTTTCATCAATTGAACGGATTGTTCAAAGAACGGGATATCTTTCATACCCCAGTTAACCGCTTCACCTTCGCCGATTTCGTAGCTTTCCACATCGTAAAACTTATCAATACCAAATGCCTGGTACATAATGTCTCGATTCCAGAAGCTGCGGTTATTGGCGTGCATTACACTTGTAAAATAGCCGTTATCACCAAGGCGTTCAGACAAAGAGTGGAATGTATTTCCGCTATTTGTAAAGAATACAGCACCGCCATTTCGTCCGTAAATTGAATTTTCAACAATAAATTCAGCATCTGAGGTTTTACCTAAGCCAGTTTGGTGATAGAAGTTGCTGAAATAGAAAGTATCAGGATCACGAGTCAGCTCATTTAAAAACGGAGTGATTTCATGGCCCTTCATTTCATTATTAATGACAAAGCTTTGCAAAGATTCTAAAGAAATAATAATCAAGTTACGATCTTTCGCTATACCGAACATTTCTGGATCCGGCTCAGCATAGTTTGCTGAAATATAGTTTTTCACTTCTGTCAGCTCACTACCGTCCGCCAATGCTCGTTGTGCATGTGTTTTCGATTGAATGAACAAATCATAAATATGGTAGTTGTACGTACCTAAGTTTTTCACTAACAATTCACGGTCAAAGCTCCGGGTAAGCAATTGTGGACGCTGTGATTCTGCTAAGCCTAAGTTGACCATCAAAATCATAGCAGTCACGACAAAATACAATTTCCGGCCAATTTTTCCATGATGAATGCTTTGTTCCCTTTGGGGAATAAATTTGATTGCCAATCCGATAATAACTACGTCAGTAAAGAAGAAAATATCCATCGCATGCAGGCTCGCAAATACAGATGAAGACAAATCTCCGAAATTGTTCGTTTGGAATAACAATGGCAAAGTTATAAAATCACTGAAAAATCGATAAAAGACCGCGTTGCTAAACATAATGATGGATGTGATTAAACTTACCGAGAAAATATAGATATTCCGTCGTTTTGTCGTTTTAATGAATAATGCGATTCCATAAATGAATAATAGAAAACTTAAAGGATTAATGAACAAGATGAATTCTTGCATTACATTATCTATTTTCATATTAAAAGAAGCTTTATAGCCTATATAAGTTGTAAGCCAAGTTGCAATGATGGCTATGACTAGTACTGAATGTTTGGGCCAAATTACTTTTTTCAATGCTAATCTTCCTTTCTTGATGAAGGTAATTGTAAATTCACCCTATCATTTGTACATGCACTATATAGTATAGACGGGTTTATGTGCAAAAGGTTTCATTTGAAGAACAATTAAGTACTAAAGTAATAGTCGATAGGTGAATCCTCATTGAACTTCACTTAACTCTTTCTTTAAAATAACCATACCTGTCAAATAATCCTCTTTCATGATCAATCCATTGTCATATAGGTCTTTCAACTCTGCAATCATTAACTCAATGTCTGTTCGTCGATCACCTGTATAGATAAAGGTTCCAAACCTTTTTAATAGCTGGAGAACACTGAAGAAGTCTTTCATTTCACATCACTCCTGCAGATGATTATGTCTTCATCTGTCAAAATCGCCCCTATCGGTAGATCATGCTGCTCAACGGGGAGTTCATGGCCAGTTTGCTCTTTGAAAGCGATTGCGACTGTATCGCCAGTGAAGTGGGCTAAATAGCGATCGTAATAGCCTCCGCCAAATCCAACCCGAAAGCCTTCATCCGAAAAAAGGACTCCTGGAACAATTTGCAAATCAATATCATCTTTGATGGCCTGTTTAGTACGTGAAACGGTTGGTTCCAATAAATCCATATAGTCCGATGTCACATCGGCCCATGATGTGATGAAGCGAAAATCCATTTCCCGTGTGGCAGGAATGCATTTTGGAGCGGCAATGCGTTTACCGTCCTTCCACGCCTGCTCGATGAATTGCCGTGTATCCACTTCAGGAAATCGCGAAATCGTAACACCTATAGTATGCGACTGCTTATAAAACTCCGATGACAGCAGCCGTTGAATAACTTGTTTCGATTTTTTTTCGTATTGCTCAGAAGAAAAATTTTTCATGGTGGATAGCATTTGCTTCCTAACCTCTACTTTACTCTTCATTTCTATTCCCCCATCCTGAAATAAAAAACCAAAACCCGTGAAGAGTTTTGGCATGAGCAATTATTTCGTTTCACGGTGTAAAGTTTGTTTCTTTTCACGTGAGCAATATTTTTTCATTTCAAGACGTTCCGGATTGTTACGCTTGTTTTTCTTTGTAATATAATTACGCTCTCCACATTCCGTGCAAGCAAGTGTAATATTTACGCGCATTGTTGTCCCTCCCACTCATTTCGGTCTTCAATTTACTATGAGCATGATTTATACGACTTTTCAATTGTACCATATCACGCGTGTATGTAAAGAAGAAAGTTTCAAATTCCTTTCATTGAACCATTATGATAATATGGGAACAAAGTAATCTATTTCCGGAGGCGTCGCAAATTGGATTTAGCACTCATTTTACTGATCATTGGAATAATCTTAGTCATTTTGTCATTTTTCTTTGACAGGTCCCCAAAAAATGAAGAGGATATTGAAAACATATCCATCAGTCTACACCAGGAAATGCATCAGTTGAAAAAACGATTGAAAACGGTTGAGGAAGAATTGCTCATTGGTGTTCCTACAGTTGGCCATACAAAAAAAACGAAGGCAAAGCCGATCCATGAAATCATCGTCAATCAAATTTTATCGCTGCATGCCCAAGGGTATTCTATTAGCGAAATCGCTAAGCGCTCATCATTACCGGAGACGGATGTAGTTGATGTGTTGAAATCGAGGGGTGTATTCGTATGATACGTGATCTATTTCGAGCGGTCGGAATCGGATGTATTATATCAGGAGGCATTTTGTATGTTGCAGATACCTCACCTTCTTCAAATCCTACAGAGTCTTCCGATTCATATAAAGAACAATTGCAAGCCGCGGAAGCTGAATTGGCAAAGGTGAAAAAGGAATTGGCGACTGCTCAAATTTCTTCAGCAGCCGACAGTGTCGATACAAAGAATTCCAAAACTGAAACGCAAAATAATGATGTTGTTTCTTCCGATCCGATTATGAAAACGATTTTAACGATTGAAAGAGGCTCAAATTCTTCTGATGTCGCATCAAAATTGGAACGTGCAGGGCTAATAGAGAACGCCCGAGAATTCGAGCAATATTTAAGAGAACAACATCTTTCGGGACGGATACAAATTGGCGAATATGAGATCGACTCTACGATGGATATGAAAAAAATCGCATCCCTTATAACAGGGGCTCAATAAATTGGTTCTTCCAAAAATAGGAAAAGGCTATCGGGCAATAACAATCTACTGCCCAATAGCCTTTTTTGCTAATTTATTTGCTGTTTGAATCATCTTGGTCTTTTTCTTTAATAATTGGCGGTTCAGTGGAATGAATGATTCCTTCTTTTTCACGCTTCTTTTTCAACTCAAAATACGTATCCAGCGCACTTTTCGCCAAATCCGTTGCAGCTGGTGGAGGAGATACATTCGGGTTCGTCGTAATGTACGGAACTACAACAGCATATGCAACCTCGGGATTATCCGCGGGAGCATAGCCTACATGCGTCAAATTGATTGTTCTTGTTCCGTATTTACTGCGGTCGTCACCATAATAGGAAGATTGGGCTGTACCTGTCTTCCCTGCCGCTGTATACGATTTACCTTGTAAAAATGTTGACGCTGTTCCACCGGGCTGATAAACAGCAATCATTCCTTTTTTCACTTGCTCTATTTCTTTTTCGTTGTTTTGGATACGATTTAATATTGTTGTTTCAGATTCTTGAATAAGAGGACCTAATGTAACACCGTCCTCGGATGGCTCCCGAATTTCCTTTAAAACTTTCGGTGCAATGCGATATCCTCCATTTGCGACAGTCGATACATATTGCGCAAGCTGTAATGGCGTATATGTATCAAATTGTCCAATTGCAAAGTCAAGCAGCTTACCCGATATCGTATCCGTACCAGTAACGCCTGCATATTCACCAGGTAAATCAATTCCAGTTTTAACTCCTAATCCGAACGAAGCGTACGCTTGTCGTAAACGATCAAATGCCCCGATATCGATTGGCAACGGAGCATGCGGACGGTAAACTGCATTACCCATAGCCATCGCAATTCTGAACATATAAACGTTTGACGACTTCGCCAAAGCGGTCACATCATTCACCGCAACACGGCCATTTCGGTTGAACAGCGACCGTTTAGGATTTGATCCGGCAATATAAATCGGTTCATCGATTTTCACATCGCCAATATTTAATACACCTTCATTATAACCGATTAATACTGTTGCCAATTTTACCGTGGATCCGACCTCATAAGCGGAAGTGAATGTACCGAAGGCATAATCTCTCACTTCCCATTTGCCTGTATCTTTATCTTTCTCCAGTCTTTTGCCGACGAGCGAAAGTACTTCCCCATTATTTGGATCCATCATAACGACGAATGCGCGGTCAAGCAAACTTGCACTTGGGCTTCTCTTCAATTCCAATAATTTGTTTGCAACAATTTCTTCAAGTGATTCTGTCAGTTCACTGTCGACTGACAAGACAAGATCTTTGCCAGGTTCCCCTTCCCGAACGGTTTTCGTTTCCACGACACGACCTGTACGATCTTTCACATTTTTCACAATGGTTTTTTGGCCTTTTAGCAATTCTTCATAATACTGCTCAAAATAACTTCTTCCTACCCGATCGTTCCTCGAATAATCTCTTGATAAATAATAGTCCAAGTGCGACCTTGGTATTCCTTCAATTGGCGACGTCGTCGTACCTAAAATAGTGCTGTCGGAATATTTCACTCGTTCCCAGTCGGTTGTCGTATTGACGCCTTCAAGATCTCCTAAACGCTCTGACACCCTCGCAAACTCCTCTTCCGTCACATCCCCGCTTTTAATAATTTGCGGTGAATAGGCATAGCCCGACATCATTTCACGATAAATCGCTAGCACTTCTAATTCATGATCTGTAAATGAGTTCAACTCTTCATCAGTAATCCGTTCACGCGTCAGTTGGTTCACTTTCCGTTGGACATCTTTATTCGAAAGTGTGCTATCACTTTCCTTTATTGCTAACTCTTCCTTCGCAGAAACTTTCTCTTTCGCTTTTTCAGGATTTAATAAAATCCAAAAATCCCTCTTGTCACCGATTGTCACTCTTTTTGTATCCTGTTCAATCAATGTGGACAATGTCTCAGCAATTTCCAACATTTCTTGAGCTGTTGTAGATGATGTTTTCGTATAAGTAATTGCATTTTTCGGTTCGTTATCTACTAAAACCTTGCCAAAACGGTCATAGATTCTGCCTCTTGGCACACTTGTATTGACCGCAATTTCCTCTTTCTGCTCCAATAACCGTTTATAGTCTTCTCCTTTAACGATTTGTAAGTATCCAAGCCTGAAAATGAGCAAAGAAAACAGAATGAAAATCGCGAAAAAAAGCAAGTTCATCCTAAATGCTATATGTTGACGTTGTCGTATTTTCGCTTGATCCACTTTGCGCATCGGCTTCTTCATCTTTATTTCTCCTTCTTATGTAGTCCAATCTGCATTATATCATCACAGAAATAAAAAGCATACATCTTGACGTACAAGATGTATGCTTAGTTGCATTAATAGGAGATTACTTGCCGTAACGTTTTGCAACTTCATCCCAATTTACTACATTCCAGAATGCTGCAATGTAATCAGGACGACGGTTTTGGTAATTCAAATAGTAAGCGTGCTCCCAAACGTCAAGTCCGAGAAGCGGTGTTTTACCTTCCATAATAGGAGAGTCTTGGTTTGGTGTAGACATAACTTCCAATTCTCCATTATTGGATACAAGCCATGCCCAGCCAGAACCAAAGCGTGTAGCTGCTGCTTTAGCGAATTCCTCTTTAAATGCATCAAAGCTACCAAACTTTTTATCAATCGCTTCAGCAAGTGCGCCGGATGGAGCTCCGCCGCCATTTGGCGAAATGATTTGCCAGAAGAATGAATGGTTTGCATGGCCGCCACCATTGTTACGCACTGCTGTGCGAATGTTTTCTGGAACAGCATCAAGATCTGCAATCAGTTCTTCAACTGATTTAGCTGCTAAATCAGCATGCCCTTCCAATGCATTGTTCACGTTCGTCACGTAAGTATTGTGATGTTTCGTGTGGTGAATGTTCATCGTTTCTTTGTCGATGTGAGGCTCGAGCGCATCGTATGCGTATGGTAGTTCTGGTAATTTGTAAGCCATTTGTCATTCCTCCTCAATTGATTCATAATTTATCCTACACTATAAAGATTATCAAAAGAATGTCATGCATTCAATTGAAACGAACTAAAGAAGAACAAATAGTATAAAAATAAAAATCATGATTAACATAATGGCTCCCTTTGCAAAAACGGAAGTGAAAAAGCCGACTAAAGAGCCGATTCCTGATTTTAAAGATTGTTTGAAGCTACTGCGGGTTACGACTACCTCACCTAAAACTGCCCCGATAAAAGGACCCAATAATATACCAGCAACAGGGATAATAAACGGTCCTAACAATAAACCGATCGTGCTCCCCCACATACCGGCTTTCGAGCCCCCAAACTTTTTAACACCTACAAGATTCGCCAACGAATCTGCCACAAAGAGCAAAATGACAAATAAAATTTGTATGACCCAGAAAAGCCAACTTAATTCATCAAATGAGACGATCCATCCGTAAAGAAGAAAGCCTGCAACAATGAACAAAACAGAGGGGATGATGGGATATACCAACCCGATGAATGCTATGATGAACATTATGATCGCAACAATCCAACCTATCCATTCCATGCATCCCATCTCTCTTTCCTTATAATTTAATATCAGCCACCGCTCATTGAAGCGGCGGCTTGTGTAAAGAAGGATTACTCCAAGATTTAAACTCGCTTCCCTAAAATCGCTTCTGCAATATTTACGGAATGGTCGCCAATCCGTTCCAAGTTCGAGACGATATCAACGAATACCATTCCTGCTTGCGCAGAACATTGACCGCCATTTAGTCGGACAATATGATTTTTACGGAATTTGCGTTCCATTTTATCGATCAAATCTTCTTGTTCAGCTACCGTTCGTGCTAATGCAGTATCATTCATATTCAATGATTGAATCGCTTTTTGCAACGTTTCAATCGTCAAAGTAAACATCTCAGACAAATCTTCCATCGCATCTTCCGTCAATTTAACGCGGTTCACTTCCCGAAAATCGATCAGTTCGATAATGTTTTCAAAATGGTCACCAATTCGTTCGATATCCCGGACAGTATCCATAAGCATTACATGCCTTGCAGACTCTATAGGAGAAATGTTAACCGCTGAAATTTCAACTAAGTAATCGGTAATTTTGCGGTCCAAATTATTAATGGCGTCTTCGATTTGATAAGCCGTTTCAGCGTGCCTTTTATTGCTTGTCTTTAAATACTCATAGGTTTCTTGCATGCCTTGCACTGCAAAGTCACCCATCCGGATGATTTCCTCTTTCGCTTGTCCAATTGCAACCGCTGGCGATTGATTAATGAAATTTGGGTCAAGATGTTTCGGTTTATATTCAATTGTGACATCTTTTCCTGGAATGAGCTTCGTCACTAAAAATGCCCATACACCGATTAACGGGAATTGTATAATGGTGTTGACGACGTTGAACGTTCCATGAGCGAATGCAATCTGCATCTTCTGTTCAAGATTTAAGAGATTGGAAATCCATTCAACATACATTGTAAACGGATAAAGCAGCAGCATGAAAATGATTGCACCGATAACATTGAAAAGGACATGCGTTGCAGCTGCTCTCCTTGCAGCTACAGATGCACCTAAAGCCGCTAATACCGCTGTTATTGTCGTACCAATATTATCACCGAATAATACAGGAAGTGCAGCTTGCAATGAAATCAAGTTTTCAGCATATAAGCCTTGCAAGATCCCAACTGTCGCACTCGAACTTTGAACAACAAGTGTAAACACCGTACCTGCAACGACGCCTAATACTGGATGATCACTCATTATGACGGTGAAATCCGAAAATGCATCGAGAGAGCTCAACGGCTTCATACCTGAACTCATCAATTCTAATCCTAAAAATAAACCGCCGAACCCAAACATGACTTCACCAATGTTTTGAATTTTATTCTTTTTAATAAAGAAGATCATGAATGCACCTACAGCCATGATCGGCAATGCGTAAGCACCAACGTCAAGACCAATTATGAACGCAGTAATGGTTGTACCAATATTGGCACCCATAATGACACCGATCGCTTGCCGCAATGTCATGAAACCTGCACTGACAAGGCCGACAGTAATGACCGTTGTTCCTGAGCTCGATTGTATTAAAACAGTGACGATGATCCCGACAAGAACGCCCATGAATGGATTTGTCGTAAACCTATCTAATATAGCGCGCAGCCTATCTCCAGCCGCTTTCTGAAGGGCATCTCCCATGTATTTAATGGAGAAGAGAAAGATTCCTAACCCTCCGACAAATTGAAAGAGCATTTCCATCCAGTTGACTTCCATTAACCAGTCGACCTCCATCATCCTTTATGTATGTTTAGCACCCTATTATGTTTGCAATATGAACAGATTGTAAATAGAACTAGCAAAATCTTTACATTCCCTTAACAATACGTTCGATAAAAGTCATAATTCTGTCGGAATTCGGCTTCTACAATCCGCTTGAAGAAAATGATAAACTATTGGTATCTAAAGGAGGATGCCAAGTGAAATTCCATCAATTATTCTTAGCTGCTTTCCATGAACCGAAAAAACTTGCGGCATTCCGTTTATTGCCCATTGGAAAAGTGATGCGCTACATATTCATCTTTATCTTTGTCATGACTTCTCTCTCATTCTTACGCTTCACATTCGGTGATTCAAATTTATTTGAAGCCTCTCCAGAATTGATGGAGTACAGCAAGACAATTGGAGGACTTATCTATCCAATGGCTTTCATATTTCAATTGGTCATTTCCACTTTCTATCTCTTTGTGCGCATTAGCCTCTTCGCTTATTTAGGAACCTTGACCGCAAAACTTATGAAAAGACGTGCAGAATTCCGACACGTTTGGAGGACTGCCGCGATCGCTATTACTGTTCCACTCATTGTTACGTTAGCAATTGATTTCCTGCCTTCTTTCAAAACTGCAGGAATCATCATAACGTCTATCGTTCACCTTCTTTATATTGTTTCAGCTATAAAGTACTATCCAAAATCCGCACGATGAATACTTCCCCTCTTCGGACATATATTATTTGAAGGGGGGATAATCATGCGAACATTACTAGCTGCACTTGCCATTTTCATCATCTTTCATATATTACGCATCGACTTTTCAAATGGGACAATCCCGCTTGCGGCATTTTACGGAGAGGAAGTGCCCTGTGATCGGAACCATACTGAAGTCATAAACGTCACAACTGTTACAGGAGATACAATTGAGTCACTTTTTGCGCTTTATCCGGATCCACATACGACATTTGTCGATCGATTATCACTTTTTTATTCCCTTAATCCTCATTTGCAAAACCAACCGATCGTCGGAGGTTTGTCCGTCAAATTACCGCTAGCAGATCCAACTGAAAAGCTTTGTGATTAGAAGAAAGAAGTACTCTTCCTTGTCTTTTCTTGTAGATGATTGATAAAATAGAAGATAGTTATGAGTTTTTAAGGAGAGAATGACCATGAGCGAAATGATACACAGATCCAAAACACGCCCGGTTCGCGTCGGCAACTTGACTATCGGTGGCAGTGATGAGTTATTCATTCAAAGTATGACAACTACGAAAACACATGATGTAGAGGCGACAGTCGCTGAGATTAAACGACTAGAGGAAGCCGGTTGCCAAATCGTCCGTGTTGCATGTCCAGATGAACGCGCTGCATATTCAATCGGAGAAATTAAAAAGCAAATTAACATTCCACTTGTAGTTGATATTCATTTTGACTATAAATTAGCTTTAATTGCAATTGAACAAGGCGCTGATAAAATTCGGATCAATCCGGGCAATATCGGTCGGCAAGAAAAAGTGGAAGCAGTCGTTAAAGCAGCAAAAGAAAAAGGAATCCCGATTCGGATTGGCGTGAATGCTGGATCCCTTGAAAAACATATTCTTAAAAAATATGGTTACCCAACTGCAGACGGCATGGTTGAAAGTGCACTCCATCACATTAAAATCTTGGAAGATCTTGATTTTCATGACATAATCGTCTCTTTAAAAGCTTCCGATGTAAATTTAGCGGTCGAAGCTTATAAAAAGGCAGCAGCTGCTTTTGACTATCCATTGCATTTAGGCATTACAGAGTCTGGTACAATCTTCGCAGGCTCTATAAAAAGCGCAGCGGGCCTTGGAACGCTTCTATCTGCAGGAATTGGCAACACGATGCGCGTTTCTTTAAGCGCTGATCCTGTCCAAGAAGTAAAAGTAGCACGTGAATTGTTAAAAGTATTCGGCCTTTCATCGAATGCGGCAACACTTATTTCTTGCCCAACATGCGGTCGCATTGAAATTGATTTAATATCGATTGCAAATGAAGTTGAAGAATATATTTCAAATATTAAAGCGCCTATTAAAGTAGCTGTTTTAGGCTGCGCTGTAAATGGTCCTGGAGAAGCACGGGAAGCGGATATCGGCATCGCCGGTGCCCGTGGGGAAGGTTTGCTTTTCATGAAAGGGAAAACAGTTCGGAAAGTGCCTGAAGAAACAATGGTCGATGAGTTGAAAATAGAAATTGACAAATTGGCTGAAGAATACTTCGAGAAAAAGCGGCAAGAAGAATTGCTGTTGCAAAGCGGGTCAGTTGAATGAGGGAAATCCGTTTTGGGATTGATATCGACGGTACGGTCACTTGCCCTACTTCCCTGCTCCCTTTCATCAATGACCGTTTCGGATGCAATCTATGCTTGGACGATATAAAAGAGTATGACCTAACAAAGGCATTTGACGTGGACTCGGAAGCCTTTTATGATTGGTATCGGCAAACCGAAGCGACCATTTATGCCGAATCACCTGCTCAGGAAAATGTTAAACAGATCTTGACAGAATGGCAAAAGCATTATGAGCTTTTCTTCATATCAGCGAGAGGTGCAAACGTACTTGAATGCACACATGAGTGGTTCGCACAACAAAATATCCCATTCGATCATATCGAATTGATTGGTAGCCATTATAAAATTGAAGCTGCAAAACAGTTCAAAGTAGATGCTTTTTTCGAAGACAAACATGATAATGCAGTTGATATTCACGAAGAGCTTACTATCCCAGTCATCCTGTTCGATACGCCTTACAACCGGAAACCGATTCCCGAAGGTGTAATCCGAGTACATAGCTGGCTTGAAGCTGATCACCACATTAAAAAATTATTTCCTACTGGACAGCCTGTAAAATAACATTACACCTACTACTCAAAATAATACCGGATGAGAAAAATGACTCGCTTTTCTCATCCGGTTTTTTGATTTATTTGTAATGACAAGAGATTGAAATCTCCTGTTTCAACTCAAAATTGTTACCCTTTTTCAGGGTGTAGTTCATCAATCAGAATGACAGATTGGTACCATTTTGATCTGCATGACTTTCCATGAGTGGAATATTATTAATTTGCCGTGCACATAGGACATTTCCCATAGATTTCGAACTTATGACCCTCCACCTCGTACCCTGAAAGATTGACAGAGATCGATTCCATAGGACAATGCGGAATATTTCTCGTCTTGCCACATGCTGTGCAAATGAAATGATGGTGATGGGCACTAATATCACATTGCATCCGAAAATGTTTTTCACCGTTCAACTCAGTCTCTTCCAAAATACCAAGATCAGAAAAAGTCGTTAAGTTTCGGTAGATTGTATCAAAACTAATATTCGGATTGTCTTCAAGCATGAATGTCCGCACTTCATTCGCTGTAATATAACGATCATGCTCGGAAAAGTAAGTTAAAATCCTATCTCTGTTTTTTGTTTTTTTGAATTGATTGCTTTGAAGAATGCGCCACGCTTCGTCTAAGGTCATGCCAAATCCTCCTCCCTATTTTGAACCGATTTCTTCCCAATCGTTTTTTTCCATCCAAGGACGACTAGTAAAATAACAATCGATGTAAGAACAATCGTTCCTCCTGGTGCGATATCCAAATGAAATGCAGAAAATAGCCCAATAATAACAGATAGCTCTCCTATGACAATTGAATAAAACATTGCCCCTTTAAAGCTTTTCGCCATTTGAATTGCAGCTGCAACAGGGATGGTCATAAGCGATGAGACTAATAAAATTCCTACAATCCGCATCGAAGCGCCTATTACAAGTGCTACAATAATCATAAAGAGTGTTTGTATAATTTTACCGTTAATCCCAGATACCTTTGCATACTCTGTATCGAATGATAATGCAAATAATTCCTTATAGAAAAAATAAATGCAAGCAATAACAACGATCGCTGTAAAAAGTATAATCCATAAATCTTGCCTGCTTACAGCTGACACAGAACCAAATAAATAACCTACTAAATCAGAGCCGAAACCTTTCGCCAAAGAAATGAAGATCGCACCAAATCCAATCCCAGCTGAAAGGATAATCGGAATGGCAAGCTCTTCAAAATGACGATATGCTCCTCTCAATTTTTCAATGAGCAAAGAACCGCCGACCGCAGTCGCCATCCCTAAATATACTGGATTCAATGCTGAGAAAAACAATACTTGCTGACTTAAATACAAACTTCCCGCAATTCCCGCCAATGCAACATGGCTCAATGCATCAGCTATTAAAGCTAAGCGCCTCACGACTATAAATAGACCTAATAGAGGAGCAATCACTCCGATAATCAAGCCCGATAAAAAAGCGTTTTGCAGAAATTCATAAGACAAAATCGCACTGATCATTCCTCCACCTCCGTGCTGCTATGATGGATTCGCCTTACAGGATGTCCATACCAAGAAGAAATGTCAGCGTCATCCATTTTCTTATATTCCGATTGCACACCGTGGAAATGGATCGTGCGATTTAGGCAAGCGACATGGGATGCTAAATCCGTAACGAGATCGATTTCATGCGTAACGAGTAAAATCGCGATTCCATGTTCACGATTCAAACCCTTTAGCATAGTATAAAAAGATGTGACATTCTGCTGATCTATCCCAACAGTCGGCTCATCCATTATTAATAGATCGGGCTTCCCAACAAGCGCCCTTGCAATGAAAACCCGCTGTTGCTGCCCGCCGGAAAGTTCGCCAATATTTTTCCTCGCAAATTGTTCCATTTTTACGATTCGCAATGCATTCATTGCTGTTTCTTCATCTTGTTTGGAGAATGGTTTAAACAAACCTACTTTTCGCGTTAAGCCACTCTTCACTACTTCTAATACAGTTGCCGGGAAACCCGAATTGAACGCATTGGACTTTTGCGAAACGAATCCGATTCTCTCCCGTTGTTTAAACGACTCAATGTTTTGCCCAAAAAGCTTTACCGTTCCTGTATCAGGTTTTAATAAGCCCAAGATAATTTTAAGTAATGTAGATTTACCGGATCCATTTGGCCCAATTAACGCCCAGAACTCCCCTTCTTTCACTTCAAGTGAAGTATGTTCAAGTACAGTCGAATGCTCGTATGTAAAACTTACATTCTGACATTCAATTATCGTTTTTTTCATTAATAGGATTCCTTCCTTGTAAAAAATTCCGGTTTTATCGTTCCCGGAAATCGATTCACTCATTTTTAAACAGGAATGATTACGATTAAGACTACTGTAAAAGTATAGCGGAATGTTGACAGAAATACAACCCATTGAGAAGGATGGATAAAGATTGGATTTTATACGCTTCATAAATGATTTGAAAATGTCGAGCGATCGCGATGCACAGGCACTTGCTGCTTCTTATGGAGTTCGCTTAAGCATTGAAGAAATTAGAGCTTTGCGGCCCCTTTTGGATGACATTTCACTCCATTGGTTATTTACCGGTGTTCCCCCTGAATTTGTAGAGAAAGTGAAGAGAGCGGTTGGAGAAAGAAAGGGCGAGGAGTTATTCCAATATTATTTAGACTCGCTAAAATAACATTAAAACCGTTGCAGGAAGTTTACTTACAACTTCTTCCTGCAACGGTTTCATTTGTTAAACGCTTGCCATGAGGCGATCAGGTTCAAAAGTTTTTGATCTCAACATTTCAATTTCAACCTCATACGGTGCTTTTTTCTTTTTAGGGTCACTCCCATTGAATGGCGTCTCCAAAATTTTAGGGATCGCTGTAAATTCAGGATGATGCACGATATAACAGAGTGGATCAAAGCCAATATGGCCGAAGCCAATATTTTCATGCCTGTCTTTCATTGCCCCACGCTCATTTTTACTATCGTTCACGTGGATGACTGAAATCCGGTCTTTGCCAATGATTCGATCGAATTCATCTAAAACGCCGTCAAAATCGTTCACAATATCATATCCAGCATCATGGACGTGACAAGTATCAAAGCAAATAGACAGCCTTTCGTTATTCGTCACACCATCTATAATTTTTGCTAACTCATCAAAACTCCGACCGCATTCACTTCCTTTGCCAGCCATCGTTTCAAGAGCAATTCGGACATCTGATTTGCTGGATAGCACTTCATTGAGCCCTTCAATAATTTTTGCAATACCTTGATCGGCCCCTGCCCCAACATGCGCACCTGGATGCAAAACAATTTGATCCACACCTAATGCTGCAGTCCGTTCGATTTCTTGCTGCAGGAAATCGACACCTAATCTGAACGTTTCAGGTTTGGTCGTGTTCCCTATATTAATAATATATGGAGCATGCACAACAATGTTTGACATGCCATTTTCCTTCATATGTGCCTGGCCCGCTTCAATGTTCAGCTCTTCAATCGGCTTTCTCCTCGTATTTTGGGGAGCACCTGTATAAATCATGAAAGTAGTAGCGCCGTAGCCCAACGCTTCTTCACTTGAACCTAACAACATTTTCTTGCCACTCATTGAAACATGCGAACCTAATAATAGTTGATCATTTTTTCCCATTTCTTCGTTTCAATCTCCTTTCCCGCCTTTTAAAATCCTCAATTTCTTTAGACATTTTCTTTTTATATCCTGGTTTTACTTTTGCTGGTTTCCTTACGAAAGATGCCGCTTTCCGGTCTAACTCATCGACTTCTTTTACACGATTCTTTCTCGCATGGCGGTCTTTCACTTCAAACCATTCGCCATTGCGCACATCTTCATGGACAAATGGGATTCCCATTTTTTCGATTTGGACGATTTTGTCGTCTTCCGAAGGCGCATATAAAGTTATTGCAATTCCTTCAAGCCCTGCCCTTGCCGTTCGGCCAACACGATGGATGAAAAACTCCAAGTCATCCGGCAGCTCATAATTGACAACGTGACTTACTCCTGGTATGTCGATTCCCCTCGCCGCAAGATCTGTCGCAACAATATATTGGAACTCAAGATCGCGAATTTGCTTCATCATTCGATTCCGTTCCCGAGGTGTTAAAGCTCCGTGGATCCTGCCAGCTTTAATGCCGTGATCTGCCAAATAATCCGCAACTTCATCTGCATTCTGTTTTGTATTCGTAAAAATGATTGATAGATACGGATTAATAGATTTCAATACGGACAATAATTTCTTTTTCCGATCCATGCTTCGAACAGGAACAAGTGAATAATGCATGCCTTCCGTTAATGGCTTTCTCTTGCCAATTTGGATATGGACAGGACTATCCATATACTTTGAGAGAAAAGGCTTTAGCTTTTCAGGAATTGTCGCTGAAAATACATACATCTCAAGCTCTGCTGGCATTTTTGAAGCGAACTGATCAATATCTTCAATGAATCCCATGTCAAATGCCAAATCAGCCTCGTCAATGACTAAGATGGAAGCAGTATGGATCGGCAATGCCCCTTCTGTTGATAAGTCACGAATACGGCCCGGTGTCCCAACAACAATTTGAGGCGTCGATTTTAATTTTCCAATGGAACGCTGTTTATCCGTTCCACCTATTAGTAAAGCAGTTTTAATTGTTGTCTCAGCAATCAATTTCTTAAGTTCTTCATGCAGCTGCGTTGCAAGCTCCCTAGTAGGGGCTGTAATAACTGCTTGCAGCTCATCTGACTCTTGGTCTATGCGCTCTAATAACGGGATGAGGAAACTATGTGACTTCCCCGTACCTGTATGAGCTTGTCCAATCGCGTTGCTCCCCTTTAAAATCAGAGGAATCATCTCTTTTTGGATAGGAGTCGGTTGTTCGAATCCTAATCGGGCAATCGCTTCGCGGATAAATGGTTTGAATTGATAATCAGTAAATTTGGACATTCATTATGCCTCCTAACGTATTCCTATTGTAGCATGATTCCGTTCCATCGTACGTGATTTTCGCATAGTATATATGTGAAAGTATATATTGACCAAAGGAAAGGGGTTTCATCATGAGATATCAATCCTTCTATCCATTCGCCCGTCAACAGCCGTCACCGTTTGGAATGAGGCCAATGGGCTTTGGCGCTCCAACACAGCAGTTTTTCAATCAGCCGCCAAGAGCGCCTTTTCAAGGGTCGCAAAGGGCTCCGTTCAGGCAAGGACCCGGTCCCGCAGGCATGCAGCAAGGACCGTCAAGGATGGAAATGTACATGCAAACGGCCAACCGCTTTTTAAATACTGCACAGCAATATGCTCCATTAGTCCAGCAAATTGCACCTATGTTCCAAAATTTGCCGGCGATGTGGAGATTATATAAAGGTTTCCAATCTCTGCCGTCGGCAAATAGCGCCACTGCAGCAGCTGGTGGCGCCGGTGGAACTGCAGCCACTGCGCAAAGAGCTGCCTCCGCAGCAGCACGAAGTGCACCAACAAACGCTTCTACTCCAAGGATATTCCAGCCGCCCACTTTATAATTTTGAAACGTACGCCTAACTCCGCTATAATAGGTATAGATCACTTTAGAGGAGTGAGGAACGGATGAAAGTTTTAAAGATTTCCCCACGCGGCTACTGTTATGGGGTTGTCGATGCAATGGTTATCGCAAGAAATGCGGCGCTCGACAAAACATTGCCGAGACCTATCTATATATTAGGCATGATTGTCCATAACAAACATGTAACAGATGCATTTGAACAGGACGGCATTATTACATTAGACGGAAAAAACCGTTTAGAAATTTTAGAACAAGTAGAGAAGGGCACAGTTATTTTCACTGCGCACGGCGTATCGCCGGAAGTTCGTGAATTGGCCCGCAAAAAAGGTCTTGTTTCGATAGATGCTACATGTCCGGATGTTACAAGCACCCACGATTTGATTGAACAAAAAACTTCCGAGGGGTATGAAATTATTTATATCGGGAAAAAGTACCACCCGGAACCGGAAGGGGCAATCGGAGTTGCGCCGCACGCTGTCCATCTTATCGAAACGATAGAAGATGTAGCCTCTTTGAATGTGGAAAGCGACAAGTTGCTCGTTACGAACCAGACAACGATGAGTCAATGGGATGTTGCGCATATAATGGAAGCTCTCAAAGAAAAATACCCTCATATTGAAGAGCATAAAGAAATATGCCTTGCTACACAAGTACGGCAGGAAGCAGTTGCTGAGCAGGCAGGAGAAGCCGATTTGCTAATCGTTGTCGGCGACCCGAAAAGCAACAACTCAAACCGTTTAACTCAAGTGTCAGTTGAAATTGCCAACACGCCTTCCTATCGCATTTCTGACGTATCGGAAATTAACATCGACTGGCTGAAAGGCGTAGAAACGGTCGCTGTAACAGCTGGAGCTTCAACTCCAACTTTAGTTGTGCGTGAAGTGATCAGCTTCCTTGAAAAATTTGATCCGAATAATGCAGATACGCATATACCAGAGCGGAAATTTCAATTGGAAAAGATTTTGCCGAAAATCAAAAATCCTGAACCGGTCAAACGAATTGAACCGTACGCTACATTGTAAAAATACGGACTGCCTTCATCGTCTAACCGAGAGAAGGCAGTCCATTTTTTAAATGAATCGAAATGGCTCTGTATCGATTACTGATTGGATAAAAGTAACCTCATATCCACTCTCTTTACAGAGCTGTTCCATTTTAAGCGCCACGCCTGCAATCATCACTTTTTCAACATGGTGACCAGGATCTATAATCGATAATCCCATCGCTTCTGCATCTTGGGCCGTATGAAAGTCAATATCCCCTGTTACAAATACATCTGCACCTTTCCTTTTCGCAGAATGAATGTATTTGCTGCCGCTTCCACCTAATACTGCCACTTTCTTCACGATTTTATTGCCATCGCCGACAATTCTCAATGCCGGTACGTCCAACGCCTCTTTTACATAATCCGCAAAATCATCGAGCTTCGCTGGTTCTTTGATCGTGCCGACACGGCCTAAACCGTACGCATCCGTCCGTTGGTCCAAAACAAAAAAATCATACGCAGGCTCTTCGTACGGATGGGCATCAAGCATTGCTTTTAACACTTTTTGTCGCAACGGTCCCGGCAATACGACTTCGATCCGTTCCTCTTCAACTTGTTCCATTTTGCCGATTTCTCCGATGAAAGGATCGGCACCGTCTTGTGGCAAGAAGCGTCCGATGCCTGTAGAAGTGAAGCTGCACCCTGCATAATCTCCGATCGCGCCAGCTCCTGCTTTAGACAATGCTGCACGCAATTCATCCGCCTGTTCAACAGGACAAAAAACAGCCAATTTATAAAGCGGGTCAGAATGTGTCACTTCCATCACTTCCAAATGATTCAAACCTAACTTGTCAGCTAATAAATCATTGACTCCACCGGATGCAACGTCCAAATTTGTATGAGCTGCATAAACGGAAATATCATACTTGATACATTTTTCGACCATTCTTCCTTGAGGAGTATCCGTCCAAATATGCTTCATTGGGCGGAAAATCGGTGGATGGTGGGCAATAATTAAATTCGCCCCTGCTTCAATCGCCTCGTCAATAACATCTTCGTTGACATCTAATGTTACTAACACTTTTTCAACTTGACGGTTTAATTGACCGATATGCAAACCGACCGGGTCCCAGTCTTCCGCGAATCTTTTAGGCGACCATTGCTCAAACAAAGATATGATTTCATGTCCATTCACTTTCTTCAATCTGACAACACCTTCCCTATTAATTGGATTCGCTTGCTCAAATGATCTTTTTTCAAACGGATTTCTTCCGTTTCTGCCGCATGCTCCAAAGATAGCAAGACACGTTGCCACTCTAAAACTTCGCGATTCCATTTTTCTAAAAAAGTATCCGAGCGTTGTTGCAATAAAAAAGGTCCTACAGCAATTTCCAAATCATCATATACCGATTTGCCTTTTTCCAATACGATAATTTCATAAATTTTGCCGTCTTCTTTTAAAATTTGCTCATTGACAATCTTCCATCCGTTTTCCATCGCCCACTGACGAATAGAAGAAGCGTGAATATTCGGTTGCGTTATAATCCGTTTTACGGAAAAGAGCTTATCCTTTCCTTCCTGCAGGATAGTAGCAATCAACGGACCTCCCATTCCTGCAATCGTCACAGTATCGACTTGATCATGCTCTTTAATAGCCGACAATCCATTCGCTAAACGAACCGTAATATGATCATCCAATCCTTCACGTTTTACATTTTTCACTGCGGATTCAAATGGCCCCTTGACGACTTCCCCCGCTATCGCTCTCTCGATTTTATGTGCATGAACTAAATAACACGGCAAATAAGCATGATCGCTTCCAATATCAGCAAGAACGGCCCCTTCTTCTACAAAAGACGCTACTGCCGCAAGACGATCAGACAATTTCACAGTATTCAATTAACCGCCACCTTTCCAATTCGTTATATAACTATTGCTTACTTTATCAAAAGCAGGCAGCTTATTGAATTGAAAAGAGTCATCGGAACATCAGCAAGGTGCCGACTTCCGATGACTCTCCACTACTTATTTAAGAGATAGAAGATACTCTGTCAATTGATCGATTTGATCATCTTCAAGCTTGCTGCCGAATGGTGGCATTCCGCCTTGTGTACCATTCTTGATGATGTCGTGAATCTCTTCTGGAGTTTCAGTTAAGCCAACAAGGCTTGGTCCCATGTTTCCAGTCAAGTCATCACCGTGACAAGTAATACATTGGCCTTGGACGAATTCCTCAGGATCAAAATCCTCGGCTGCTGCATTTTCTTCTGTATTTCCCTCTTCATCCGAACCTGCGATTTCATCTTTTTGTTCAATACCGTAAAGAGACATGAAGAAAATAAGTCCTAATCCAAGCGCAAAAATAAGGATATAAGGCACTACAGGATTGTTTTTCATTGAATTACCCTCCTTCACCGGGATCTATTCTGTAAATAATACAGTACACAACTATCATTGTACTGTATTCGATGAAAAACTGAAAGAGTTATCCTTATTCATTTAACCGTTTGTGACAATTTAGACAAACTTTTTCCGATTTTTGTCGGTATCTGTTTTTGGAAATTCGACCATAAACACAAAAATTACTTAAAAGGCTCGATTTCCAAGGAAGCTGCTAAACCGTTCAATAAAATTGGCGTTTGGATTGTGATTTTCCTTTTCATAGGTTCGCAATCATTCTTATCGCTTTCTTGGATAATCGTAATGGATTCCCCACAAACGAAATTCAGCGTTTCGAAGAGAATTGCCGTTGATCGGACAATTTATTATTGGTCTAATGATTTCACAGTATTGAGCTCTTTTCCATTAAACACCAACTTGGCGCGCAATGACCATTCTTTGGACTTCTGAAGTTCCTTCACCGATTTCGAGCAATTTTGCATCCCGCATATAGCGTTCGACTTCATATTCTTTCATATATCCATAGCCACCATGAATTTGGATCGCTTCATCGGCAATTTCCATCGCAATTTCTGAAGCGTATAATTTGCACATTGCCGCTTCCTTCGTAAACGGACGTCCTTGGTCTTTTAACCATGCTGCTTTATAGACCATATTACGCGCTAGTTCAATTTTCATTGCCATATCAGCCAATTTAAACTGAGTTACTTGGAATTCCGATAATGTTTTTCCAAATTGTTTCCGTTCCTTGGAATAGCGTAATGCCCGATCAAAAGCTGATTGGGCAATTCCTACAGCCATTGCACCAATGCCAATACGTCCACCATCTAACGTAACTAAAAACTGGCGAAAACCGTGGCCGCGTTTTCCTAATAAATTTTCTTTCGGCACGCGAACATTGTCCAATACCAATTCCGTCGTATTGGACGCGTTCAGTCCCATTTTTTCATAGTTATCGATAATGGTGAATCCTTCACTATTTGTCGGAACGATAATGGCACTTATTTCTTTCTTTCCATTTTCTTGTCCAGTAATAGCAGTGAGCGCAAGATGCTTTGCATGGCTTGCGTTCGTAATATATACTTTGGAACCGTTAATGACAAATTCATCGCCTTCTTCACGTGCAGTCGTCTGCGTCCCCCCCGCGTCCGAACCTGCATTAGGCTCTGTCAATCCAAATGCGCCGAATGTTTCCCCTTTACATATCGGCGTTAAATATTTTTCTTTTTGCTCCTCGGTACCAAACAAATATAATGGAGCTCCCCCCAATGAAATGTGCGCAGAATACGTGATGCCGGTTGAAGCGCAAGCACGGCTCAACTCTTCTGTGACAATGGCAAAACTAATCGTGTCGCCTCCACCGCCACCGTACTGTTCCGGAAAAGGAAGTCCCATTACTCCCATATCCGAAAGCTGTTTAAAAATCTCTTTCGGGAATTCTTTTGTCCGGTCCCTCTCGATGGCTCCAGGAGCGACAACTTCGTCTGCAAACTCCCGCATCATTTTCCGGATCATCTGTTGTTCATCTGTTAAATCGAAATTCAATTTCTTCATCCCCTTTGTTGTGAACGCTTACATTCTTATTATACCGAATATAGTCATTGATTCACAACATTCTATAGAATGAAGTTTATATTCTCATAGAGATGTTAACAAAAAACCGATAATAAGTAGCAAGCCTGCAGCCCCAGAAATCGTGAAATAGATAAGTTTAAGCATCCTTCCGGCGAATAGCCATAAAACACAATTCAATATAAGCAAAGCAATTAATAACATCGTTTGTCCTTCAAAAAAACTCATCCAAACAACTAATGACATGCATAGCAAAATCATTGCACATAACACATACAAAAAAGGAACGATCCCTTTTTTTAGAAGCCTACTGTTCATACTTCCAATCAACAAAGAGATTACCGTAATCGTAGCGATACTCATTGGAATGAGGGGATTGTCTTTAAAAATGAATAATGATGCGCTAACTGCCAAGCCGATAATTGCCAACCAAATATATTGCATTTTAATTGTTTTCTTTTCTTTTGATAGGATAGCAGAAGAAGGTTTGCTTTCTACCTCTTCTCCCTCTGTATACAGCGTCAGCAAGAAATCGCAATAATGCTCCGGCAATAAATTATGCTGTTTCCAATATTTGATTTCTGTTGTGATGATTTTTTTTCTTTGTACACTCATGACCAAACCAAGCCCCTATTCTTATAAAAAAGGCTGTCCGAAAAGTAATTCGCCACTTTTCGGATAGCCTATCCAATTCGCTATATAAGATTGGAAATTACTCCAAGAAATCTTTCAATCGTTTGCTTCGCGATGGGTGTCTTAACTTACGCAAAGCTTTTGCTTCAATTTGACGGATGCGCTCACGAGTTACACCGAACACTTTCCCGACTTCTTCAAGCGTTCTAGTTCTGCCATCGTCCAATCCGAAGCGAAGTCTTAGAACATTTTCTTCTCTGTCTGTCAATGTATCCAATACGTCTTCCAACTGCTCTTTCAGCAATTCATACGCTGCATGATCAGAAGGGGATTGTGCCTCAGAGTCTTCGATGAAATCACCTAAATGCGAATCATCTTCTTCTCCAATCGGCGTTTCCAGCGATACAGGCTCTTGGGCAATCTTTAAGATTTCACGCACTTTTTCTGCTGTTAAATCCATCTCCTCCCCGATTTCCTCAGGTGACGGTTCACGACCTAAATCTTGCAGCAATTGACGCTGCACACGAATTAATTTATTGATCGTTTCAACCATATGAACCGGGATTCGGATTGTTCTCGCCTGGTCCGCAATGGCACGGGTAATCGCTTGACGGATCCACCACGTCGCATACGTACTAAACTTAAATCCTTTCGTATGGTCAAATTTTTCTACGGCTTTAATAAGACCCATATTCCCTTCTTGAATCAAATCAAGGAACAGCATTCCACGACCAACATATCGTTTTGCAATGCTGACGACGAGCCGGAGATTGGCTTCCGCTAGTTTTTTCTTGGCATTTTCCCCCCTAAAGACGATTTCTTCAAGTTCAGGGTCGGGCTTATCCAATTCGGCAAGCTTTTGTTCCGCTTCCACGCCTTCTTGGATACGGATCGCTAATTTGACCTCTTCATCACCAGTCAATAAATCGACCCGGCCGATTTCTTTCAGATACATGCGCACAGGATCGTTAATTTTGACGCCGGGAGGCACACTTAAATCATTTAGGTCGAATTGTTCTTCTTCCTTTCCTCCGTCTTCATCATCGTCTTTTCGATCCATTTCGATCCCTTGGGCTTCAATCTGATCAAGGAATTCTTCATATTGGTCGGGCTCCATTTCAAATGCGGATAGTTTTTCTGTTACTTCCTCAATCGTTAATTCACCCGATTTTTTGCCTGCTTCTAATAAATTAGCTTTTACTTCTTCTAATGTCATTTCGTTCTCCAATTCTCCGGATTGCTCTTTTTTAGTCATAATACCCGTTCCTCCTTAATTCGCCGGAATACGGCTCTACATTGCCGATAATGATTTCCGGAGCTGTATAATTTCCCTGGCCAGCTCCAGTGCCCGGGTATGATCGTTCATTTTTTCTGCTTCTTTTGATGCATGCATCATCTCTTCAATTTTCTGGATAATGCGTTGCTTGGCCAAATGATGAATACAATCATTCACTTCTTGCTCTCCAGACTCCGGATCTCTATCCATCATTGCCGCTTCCATTACAATTTTACGAAGTTCACGATCCTCGATCGTTTCCGCAAATCTATGAAAATCCGGCTCGCCATGTTGTTCGTAAAATCCGGCTAACTTGACGAAGATTGTCGAATAATCTTCCCGGATGAACATCTCCTGATGATCTTGCCTTACCCTATCGAATAAGGCTCCGTCATTGAGAAGATGGCATAGCAACAATCGTTCAGCCCGATCTATACTCGTCATTTTACGTGGTGCCGCTATTGGTGCAGCCTGTTCGAGTCGTGATTCTTGCCATTGCGCTTTTTCCTGCTTGGCCATTTTGCCTAACCGTTTTGTCAATTGCTCGTGGAGCGCTTCGGCTGATACACCGGTTTCTGCGGATAACTGGCGTATCATTAAATCTTTCTCGATCGGGGATAACTTAGGTGCAAGTTCTTCCAATACTTCATGGATATATTGCAACACATCATTTTCATGTGATAGGTTTTTTGATCGTTTTGCATAAGCAATGATAAAAGACATATATGAATGTGGATTGCCAATTACCTTGTTGACGAAAGCATCGCCTCCAAAGGTAGCAATATATTCATCAGGATCCATTTTTCCTGGCAATAAAGCAATTTGCGGATCCAATCCTTTTTGAATGGATAGATTTGCAAACCGTTTTGCTGCCTCCCAACCTGCATCATCTCCATCGCAACAGATGATCAGTTGATTTGCAATGCGTTTCAATTTCAATAGATGTGTTTCAGATAAGGATGTTCCCATTACTGCCACGCTATTCAAAATTCCTGCACGTTCTGCGGCAATTGTATCCATAAATCCTTCAAATAGTATTACTTTACCCGATTTACGTACATTAAGACGCGCTTGGTGAAAATTATAAAGCAGTCTGCTCTTTTCAAAAATGGGGGTTTCTGGACTATTTAAGTACTTAGCTTCTTCTTTTGAATCAGAAAGACGCCTTCCAGAAAAGCCGACTACATTTCCATTATCGTCATGAAGCGGGAACATGATACGTCCACGAAAACGGTCAAAATAGCCTGTCCCATCTTGTTTCATAATAATGAGACCTGCTTTTTCCATCTCCTTCATATCAAATTTTTTCCGCTGCAATAATTGAGTTAACGTTTCCCTATCTTCCAAGGACCAACCTATACCATACTTTTCGATATGCTCACGGGTAAATCCTCTATTCTCCAAATAATGCAAGGCCTTTTCGCCCTCAACCGTATTAAGTAATAAATGACTATAGAAATTAGCAGCAAATGCGTGCGCATCTAAAAGAGACTGATGCTCATTACTTTTCTTTTGAACAGCTCCGTCTGCGCTAAATGTTTCAATTGCAATCCCTGATCGGCTTGCAAGTTTAGAAACTGCTTCGGTAAACGTAGCGTTTTCAATATCCATAACGAATGTAATGGCATTTCCGCTCGCACCGCAGCCAAAACAATGAAATAATTGCTTTTCTTCAGTAACTGAAAAAGATGGCGTGCTTTCGCCATGGAAAGGACATAAGCCGAAGTAGTTCTTCCCCCTTTTTGTTAGCTGGACGTATTCACCGATCAAATCAACAATATCTGTTTTCGAGCGGATCTCTTCAATTGTCTCTTCTGGTATTTTCGTCATTGAATCACCATTCCACTCTCTTACTGAATTCGAGATAGATTCCGCAAATCCTGCTTTTTCGACAAAATAATTTTTAAGTGATGATTTGTAAATTAATAGAGTGTAGTTAAGCAATTGTTGAAAATCGCCTTTATTTTTTCTAGTTTGACTCAAAGCGTTCAGTATATTCTTCCTTGCTTATTTCGTTTCAAATTATACATCGTAATCTATTATTATGCGAAAAAAAGTATTGAATATACGTAATGACAATTGCAACTCAACTTTCATCTCATCAACTAATCCAACTTACGCACTTAGTAAGCTCTTAACATCATACTATTATTTATCAAATTGACGAATTCAAGTTTTACCAAATAACTATTGTACACATCCGCAAAAGAAGAACCAACCATTTTGCCCGGGTGGTCCTTCCAAAGGATGCTACACGTTCTATGCAAATAAACAATTAAAAGCGATTTGACATTTCGCTCATAATAAGATTTGCTGTTTCTTCAACAGCACGATTGGAAACATCAATCACTTTGCAGCCTATCTTAGAAACGACTTTATTGAAATGATCTAATTCTTGCCTGATCCGGTCGATTTGTGCGTAATTCGCATCATCTTTCAACCCTAAAGTGAGCAGTCTCTCTCTTCGAATCGAATTTAAAACTGAAGGAGAAATGACTAAACCGAAACATTTATTTGGATCGATTTGATAAAGCTCTTCCGGAGGATCCACCTCCGGTACTAACGGCACATTTGCAACTTTAAACCTGCGATGTGCCAAGTATTGCGATAAAGGTGTCTTTGACGTTCTTGAAACGCCGACAAGCACAATATCAGCCTTTAAAACACCTCTTGGGTCCCTTCCATCATCATATTTAACCGCGAATTCAATCGCTTCAATTTTTTTGAAATAATCGTTGTCCAATTGCCTAACAAGTCCAGGTTCTTCGAAAGGCTTCTCAGTAAGCTGCTGACTGATTTTATCGACAATTGGTCCTAACAAATCAATGCATTTCAACTGATGCTTGCGGCATTCTTCCAACAGCTTTTGACGCATATTGCTTTTTACTAATGTATAAATGATAATTGCATCTTGCCTTTTCGCCAAATAAGCGATTTCAGTCAGCTGCGATTCATCTTCAACGTGGGAAAAACGTTTCATCGATACTGTTTCCAAGTCCTGTCTAAATTGGCTTGCTGCTGCTTTTGCAACTAAATCTGCGGTTTCGCCGACAGAATCGGAAACTATGAACAATGTCAATTTCCTCATTTGATCACTCCTACTCATTATGCTTTTGGGTAATTGATCATAATTCATGCTCTTCCGCCAATGAAAGAAAAGCGGCAGTTATATTCGTCTTCGTAATTCTTCCCACTACTTCAAGGCCCTTGCTCTTTTCAATGATGACAGGCAAGGAATCTATTTGTTTATCCATCATCTTTTTTGCTGCATGTATAAGCGTATCTTGCTTTTTGCAATATGTAATATTCGGCATTCGTGTCATAATGACGTGGACCGGTAATTTTTCCAATTCGGTTGTGCCAATACTTGTGCGTAGCAAATCTTTTCTTGATAACACACCTGACAAGCAAGAAGATTTATCAACAACGAAGAGCGTGCCTACATCTTCTAAAAACATTTGACAAATCGCATCATAGACCGATACATTTTCGTTCACGACGACAGGGATTGACTGGAAATCCCCGACTTTCATGCCGATCATTCCATCTGACACCGATTGGGTCGGCTTTTTCCCGGAATAAAAATAACCAACCCTTGGCCTTGCATCTAAAAATCCTGCCATTGTTAGGATTGCCAAATCCGGCCTAATCGTCGCTCTCGCCAATTTCAATCGCTCGGCAATTTGTTCACCGGTAATCGGACCATCCAATTTGACGATTTCAAGGATTTCGGTCTGGCGCTTATTCAATTCCATATGAATCACCGCCCTAATCGTTCGATAATATATCCTTGATTAGTATAGCATTTTGATTCTATTTTTCCTATCCCCGCGGCTTTGAGGAAATAATATCATTCCTTTCATACAAAAGATTGCAGAGATTCAACATCCATGCTACACTAATACAGAATTTATCTACTATGTAATTGAATAAGCGACGACAGGTCTATAAGTAATGCCAACATTAGCGAGCGGGGATTGGTGAAAGTCCGCACCGGCATGAAACGGCAACCTTGAGCTATCGATTTCCAAAGAGGGTTGTTATTCAACCAATCGGGGTGGAACCGCGGGTGAACACGCACTCGTCCCCGGACGTTACGTCCGGGGATGGGTGCTTATTTTATTTGGAGGGATGATCTATGTTGAACATGGAGCAAATTGTGAACTTATCAAAACAGAGAGGATTCGTCTTTCCTGGCTCTGAAATTTATGGTGGGCTGGCGAACACTTGGGATTATGGCCCATTAGGCATCGAATTGAAAAATAATATCAAACGTGCTTGGTGGCAAAAATTTGTCCAAGAGTCTCCATATAACGAAGGATTAGATGCAGCAATCCTTATGAACCCTAAAGTTTGGGAAGCATCTGGCCATATTGGCAACTTCAATGATCCAATGATCGACTGTAAAAAGTGTAAAACGCGCCATCGTGCAGACAAACTGATTGAAGATGCATTGGATGCAAAAGGCATTGAAATGGTCGTTGACGGCATGCCTTTCGAGAAAATGGAGGAATTGATCCAAGAACATCAAATCGCATGTCCAACTTGTGGCGCTATGGATTATACAGGCATTCGCCAATTTAATCTGATGTTCAAAACTTCTCAAGGTGTAACAGATTCATCTGCAAACGAAATCTTTTTACGTCCAGAAACTGCACAAGGTATTTTCGTAAACTTTAAAAATGTTCAGCGCTCCATGCGCAAAAAAATGCCATTTGGTATTGCACAAATTGGTAAAAGCTTTAGGAATGAAATTACACCAGGAAACTTTACATTTAGAACACGTGAATTCGAACAAATGGAATTAGAGTTCTTCTGCAAACCGGGCGAAGATATGAAGTGGTACGAATATTGGAGGGACTTCTCGAAACAATGGCTTCTTGACCTCGGCTTAACTGCCGGCAACATTCGCCTGCGTGAGCATAATGAAGAAGAGCTATCCCACTATTCGAAAGGCACAGTTGATATTGAATATAAATTCCCATTCGGCTGGGGCGAGCTTTGGGGCATTGCGAACCGTACAGATTTCGACCTTTCACGTCATATGGAACATTCAGGAGAAGATTTCCATTATCAAGACCCTGTTACAAACGAAAAATTCATTCCGTATTGCATAGAGCCTTCCGTCGGTGCGGACCGCGTAACATTAGCGTTCCTTTGCGATGCTTATGCAGAAGAACAATTGGAAGGCGATGATAAACGTACAGTGATGCGTTTCCACCCTGCCATTGCACCTGTGAAGGCGGCAGTCTTGCCTTTATCGAAAAAGCTATCTGAAGGTGCAGATGAAGTATATGCGGAATTGAGAAAGCATTTCGTCGTCCAATACGATGATTCCCAGTCGATCGGTCGCCGCTACCGCAGACAGGATGAAATCGGAACGCCATTCTGCATTACGTATGATTTTGACTCCGAAGAAGATCGCCAAGTGACAGTGAGACATCGCGATTCAATGGAACAAGTACGTATGCCGATCGCTGATGTAAAAGAATACATCGAAAAGCACTTAACTTTTTAATAAAATGAAATAGAATAACCCGGAAGAAAAGGACTTAATCATCCTTTTTTTCCGGGTTTTCTCTTTTCGGAAACAGCTCAGGCGTCCTTTCCAACTGGTCAAGAAACGCTCTCGATTTCAATCGGATACCGGTCTGTTCATCATATACTGTGCGGACTAATTTTTTCATAAATTGCTTCGTAGCCCGTTTAAGTGTCAAAGAACCAACTTGCTCAATCGGCACTGTATAAAATGTCCGAATAAGCCTTAGTTGAGTAGGGGTAATACGTATTAAATAAGGATCGGTCGAAAAGCAACGATGACAGAGAAAACCTATCTCCTGAAACGAAAATGCGAATTCCCCTTCTGTCGCTCCACAATTTGCACATTGATGGAGTACTGGATGGACACCTGCTACAGGCAACATTTTCCACTCGACAAATAAGCTGATCGCTTCCGGATCATATCCTTCATTGATGGCATGCAATGCCGCCTGTAATAAGCCGAATACGTTCGCTCGCTGGTCAAGATCATCCGTAAGCTTATCAATCAATTCGACAACATAACTCGCATAAGCGGTCGCTTCAAGATCTTCTCGAATATGACGCATAGAATCAATCGGGTCGCCCTGTTCCAACGTCCCCATTCCCCGACCTGTACGAATAAGAAAATATCCGTGAGTGAAATTTTGCGTAACAGCAGCCAATCTGCTTGCCGGCTTCTTCGCACCTCTCGCCATAGCTGTCATTTTGCCGGCTTCCCGTGTATAAACCGTTACAATTTTGTTGGCCTCGCCATATGGTATGCTTTTGAGAATGATTCCTTCCCATTTATTTAGCAAGGCAACCACTCCTTCTTCAGCTTTGTTTAATCAGTAAACAGCATGATTAATATTCATCCTCGCGGAATCCAAATTCACGGAGCTGTCCGGGTTTATTTCGCCAATCCTTTTGCACTTTTACCCATAGTTCCAAAAATACTTTCGAACCTAACAGCATTTCAATATCACGTCTTGCGCGAGTGCCAATTTCTTTCAATAAAGCACCTTTTTTCCCAATTATGATGCCTTTTTGTGAGTCACGGTCTACAACGATTGTCGCCATGACATTCACGATATTTCGTTCTTCTTCACGATCAATCTTCTCAATGACGACTGCTATCGAATGGGGAATTTCTTCACGCGTCAAATGGAGCACCTTTTCACGGATCAATTCTGAAATGATAAACCGTTCTGGATGATCGGTCACTTGATCATCAGGATAATACTTAGGACCTTCTGGCAAATAATTCGTCAAAGTTTCCATAAGACGTTCTACATTATTGCCGTTTAAAGCCGATAAAGGCACAATTTCCGCAAAATTATACTCTTCCGTGTAAGAAGTAATAATCGTCAAAAGATCGTCAGGATGAACGAGGTCGATTTTATTGATTACTAAAAAGACAGGTGTCTCCGTCTTTTCAAGCATGTCGATAATGAAACGGTCACCGCCGCCAATCGGCTCATTCGCATTCACCATAAACATGATGACATCGACTTCTTTTAACGTATTTCTTGCTGATTTCACCATGAAATCCCCTAATTTGTGCTTCGGCTTGTGAATACCTGGTGTATCGATAAAAATGAGCTGCGAATGATCGGTCGTCACAACACCTTGCACTTTGTTCCTCGTCGTTTGCGGCTTATCGCTCATAATTGCAATTTTTTGCCCGACAACACGATTTAAAAACGTAGACTTCCCTACATTCGGTCTACCAATGATGGAGATAAAACCGGATTTGAATGGATTATTGTTGTCTTGCAGCATATGATAAATCCTCCTTCGTAAAAGCACCTGGAAGGAGTTCGGCAACTGTTGTTTCTTGTACATCACCTTTTAAATTTGTTAAATAGACCGGCATTGAACCGTCACAAAACTCCGCAATCACTTGTCGGCAAGCGCCACAAGGAGAAATAGGACCTTCCGTATTACCAGTAACAGCAAGCGCTTTAAACGTTTTAACACCTTCTGAAACTGCCTTGAAAAATGCTGTCCGCTCAGCACAATTCGTCATACTATATCCAGAGTTCTCGATATTGCAGCCGTGGTACACCTTCCCATCCTCCGACAGAAGCGCTGCTCCTACAGGAAATTTTGAATAAGGCACATATGCCATTTCTCGGGCTTTCTTTGCCTCTAACATTAACTTTTCTTTATCCATAAAAAAACCTCTCTAACGTAATTTATAAAAACCATTTTGGGATGAAAATAATGAGACCGATCATTGCACTTGCGATTGCAAATATTAAAACTGCACCTGCAGCAAGATCTTTTGCTTGTTTCGCCAACAAGTGGAATTCATCGGTCACTAAATCCACTGCCCTTTCAACTGCAGTGTTCATCAGTTCAAGAGCAATCATCCCGCCGATCAACATAATGATGATCAACCATTCCATCTGTGACAAACCGCTTAAAAAACCAAGAACAATCGTCAGTACCGCTGCCGCAAGATGAAACTTCAAATTTCTTTCGGATGCGAATCCATGAAGAATCCCCTTCATCGCATAATAGAAAGACTTGAAAAAACGATGCATGCTACCTCACCTTTCAAGTCCGAATGATGTGAGAATCTCCTTCTGCCTGCCGAACATTTCCTTTTCTTCCTCTTCAGTCATATGGTCGTACCCTAAAAGATGCAGGAAGCCATGAAGCGCCAAGAAACCAATTTCTCTTTGCTCATCATGCCCATATTCCTTCGCCTGCCTTTTAGCTGTTTCTACGGAAATGAGGATATCTCCTAATACAGTCGGCATATCATCTTCAAGAATTATCGCGACTTCTCCTTCAGCCATTTCTTCCAAAGCAAAAGAAATAACATCCGTCGGCGTATCTTTACCGCGGTATTCTGCATTCACTTTCCGAATTTCCTCATCCGTCATAAATGTTACAGACAGTTCAGGATGTCCAGAAAGCCCTTCCATTTCAGCTGCATGATTTAATACGTTTCGTACTAACGTTTCCACTTCTTCTTTTACAGTACCCGTTTCATCATTGAAATAAAGTTCCAGCATTCAATCACCTTCCTTTAAAAGTTATTCTGGATATTCAATTCTGCTATGGAAAATGCCATTCAGCGTCTCACAAATGACTTTTTCAACTTTCCGAAGCTCTTTCATTGATAAATCGCATTCGTCAAACTGCCCGTCATTCAGCTTGTCCGTAATAATTGCTTTGACAAGATTGGCAATTTTTTCAGGCGTCGGATCTTTCATCGAACGGACAGCCGCCTCTACACTATCAGCTATCGATATGATTGCAATTTCCTTCGTTTGCGGTTTCGGACCAGGATAGCGATAATCAGCTTCTTTAACATCTTGTCCCATTTCACGAGCTTTAACATGAAAATATTTTAGCAAACTTGTTCCGTGATGCTGCCTGGCAATATCGATGATTTCAGCAGGCATTTTATGCTTTTTCAGCAGCTCTGCTCCATCAACCGCATGAGCAATAATAATATCCTTGCTCTTATCCGGCGGCAATTCGTCATGAGGATTTTGCCCTCCATGCTGATTTTCAATAAAAAACGTCGGTCGAATCGTTTTTCCAATGTCATGATAATAGCTTCCTACCCTCGCCAATAGCCCATTCCCGCCTACCGACTCACATGCTGCATCTGCCAAGTTCGCGACCATGACGCTATGGTGGTACGTGCCGGGCGTCTCCGTCAATACTTTTTTCAATAACGGATGGTTCGGATTGGACAATTCAATTAAGCGCATATCGGATAATAAACCGAAGCCAGATTCAAAGAAAGGCATGAGGCCAATCGTGAGCGCGCCAGATAATATGCCCGAAGCGATTGCTGCAGCGAAATAAAAAATCAATTCATTCAGCTCATAATTCGATTGTGTCATTAACAAGTAAAAACCTATAAATAAAATATTGGCAACTGCAACCCCTATGCTTGTTCGCAAAATGTTAGAGCGTCGTCCATTATTTCCTAATAAATACAAGCTGAGCAAACCGCTAAATAAAATATAAAGAGTAAGTTCCATCTGCATGATCGCCGCATAACCTTCTTGTAGCATAATCCCAGCTGTAGCAGCAGTTATGATGGTAATCATCAAGGCCATCCGTTCATTCGTTAACAGCTTAATGAGGAGTGGCGCCAACGCAGTCGGAAAAAGAAATGCGACTTGGACGTCAAATTCTTTATCTATTAAACTAATTAATTTCATCATGATGACGAGAATAAAAAATATTGAATAGACGATGAACAAAGCCTTCTTCTTGCGATTTTTATTTTCTTCCCATGTGTAAAAATGCATATACATAATTACAGATAAGAAAAGAACAAATAAAGCAAGTCCTAACATCGGCTTCATAGAGGACTTGTTCGTCAAAAGGCCCGTCAATTCCAATTGCCGGTATATTTCAGAATCAATGAACTGACCTTCCCTGACGATAACTTGTCCTTGCAGAATTCTTGTTGGCTCAACTGCATTCTTTTCCTCTTCAATACGCCTATCTGTCAGTTCACGATTAATTGTTTCCGTTTCTACTACTAACGATCTACCTAACGTAATCAAAGTTTGCAATTGATCGGAAGGAATTGCATCCGACAGCCGCAGCTTTCGTTCCACTTCATATCTTACACTAGCTAAATCTCCTGACCGTATCGGTTTTGATAACTCATCACCAATAATTTTCGTCAGTTCCTGTTGCATATTTCGTAAATCGGAAGGATCTTCCTTCAGTAAGCTAATGATCGCATCGTCAGTCAATCGAAGATTCGGTTCCTCTTCTTCTAATTTCTTCAGCTTTTGGCGGATTTCTTTAATTTGCTCCGACCTGCTTTTCGTTTTGACTTCTGCTCCATCCTCTGTATCAGCAGCACTCTTTTCATTTTCCTCTTTCGCTTCGATTATGAAATCAAATAATGAGGCTGCAATCGCTTGCCTGATTTTAGAAACCTCTTCATTAAACTGATAAAAAGGGGTTACTTCTGCAGCAATCCTCTTCTTTTCTTGCTCTGTCTTCACTGTGTCTTCGACCGTTTTTAATGATCTGACGGTTTTTGGGGATATTTTAAATTCATGCAATTCGTATGTTTCCTGTTTTACATTGCCGTACATCAATAAAAATAGAAGAATAGCTGATAGGCTTATTACAAACAAGGACATATATTTGAACTTCAGCGATTTGAATAGGTTCACAAGCGGTCTGAACAAGAAAACATCCCCCTATCTCTTTCTCTCTATATCTCTGTCATGCCTTGCCATTATGTAAAAAGCAGCCATTTCATGACTGCTCGCTTTCGTACGCTTCGATGATTTTAGCAACGATTGGGTGACGGACGACATCGCCTTGTTCTAAATATTGAAAATGTATGTCCGAAACTTTTTTTAAGATGGATTCCGAAGCAAGAAGTCCAGAATCGACACCTCTTGGCAAATCGATTTGTGTCCGGTCGCCGGTAATGACCATTTTCGATCCGAATCCCAATCGGGTTAAGAACATCTTCATTTGTGCTTTCGTCGTATTTTGCGCTTCGTCAAGAATGACAAATGCATCATCCAACGTACGCCCTCTCATATAAGCCAATGGCGCAATTTCAATAACCCCTCGCTCTATAAGCCTCTCCGCCTGCTCAACGCCTAAAACGTCATGTAAACCGTCGTAAAGCGGGCGTAAGTAAGGATCTACCTTCTCTTTCAAATCCCCCGGTAGAAAACCTAAGCTTTCTCCGGCTTCAACTGCTGGTCTCGTCAAGATAATTCTCTTGACAGAGCCGGTTTTCATTGCTTGAACTGCCAATACAACTGCTAAATATGTTTTTCCCGTCCCTGCAGGTCCGATGCAAAACACGAGATCCTTTTTCCGGATTGCTTGGACGTATTCCCGCTGACCGATCGTTTTAGCTCGGATTACTTTCCCTTTTGCAGTCCTTGCAATTTCCTCATCATACAATTCAGCAAAGTATTCCAACGTACCGCTTTTCACCATTTCCAATGCGGTAGAAATATCGCGTAAATTGATATTAATTCCTTTACGGATTACTTTCAGCAATTGTTCCAATAAAAACTTGCCTGCAATGATGTTCTGTTCTTCACCAGCCAATGAAATTGTGTCGCCTCTTGTTAAAATCGATATATTTAAGTTTTCCTCAATCAATTTCATGTTTTGATCAGAAATGCCAAGAAGCATGACCGCTTCATTTGGTTCTTCAATATGAAGTTGAATTAGTTGTTCACTCAATAGTTTTCAGTCTCCTTGGGATATCGGTCTTTTCGTAGCGATGTTATCATTCATTAAAAACAATATAGTCCCAATAACTGTATCATTTTCAAACGCTAACTGTAAAATGTTTTCATCTTTTATTTTAAGATCCGACTCTGTTTCTGACAAAATTTTGTATTTTATGAGTGGTAATATAACGGTCTCCTCCATTCCCTCTGTCAACTCCAACAGTTGGATACGGTCTTCTCGATTATGTTCGAAAGTAATAAATTTTTGAAACGAAATCCCGCCATTTTTCGATTGAATAATCGGCGATTGCCACTTCAGTTCGACAGTTTCTTCACCTAATGTATGATATTCGATCGTCTTAGGCATTTGAAAACTATATTCTGCCCAGTAATCCGCATATACTGAACCTTCCGCTCCGACTAACGCTTTTTTATTCCCTTGCTCAAGTATGCCTGAAGCAAGGAGATCACCTTTCTTGACCGTTTGGTGGACTCTGGCGACTCGTTCGCCGCTTTTCAGTTGAAAGCCTGTTATAACGCCACCTGTCCTTGCAATTAAGTCGGATGGAGGACCGTCCTTTTCGATTTTCTCATTTAACTTAGGCGAGAGCATCGGAATCACTGTCAACGTGCCACCCGACCGTTTAAACCTAACCCATGAAAGGGCTGGGTCGTCACTCATGAGCAACTGGCGAATCTCTCCTTCATTTGGCAAGCGTTTTAAGAGCTGTAATGGCATAATATTCGCTTTTTCAAATTTCGTTTCAATGCGATCCGCAACTTCCGGCGAATCCGTTTCAATTTCAATTTTCCATAAAAACAAAGATGCTACCAATGGAATGAGACAAGCAATTAAAAAACGGAAAGACGAAAAGATACGCTTCTCTACAGATTCTGTATCCAGATGCTCTATTCTCATTTTTAAACGGTAACGGCGTCTATGGCGACGGATGAACATCATCCCTTTCCGATCCGTCTGAAAGCGAATCATCCCGCCATCTTCCGTTATATAAGATAGTTTTACTCCTTCTGAAGATAGAAAACTAATAAAGCGGGAAAGGTCCGTCTTACCTTTTAAAGTAATTCTAAACCGTTCACGCATAATGGGCACCACGCTTCACTTCATTAATCGTAAAATTTCGTAGAACCTCAAATGAAAGTATAGCTACTTCCTCGGAAAGTGTCTCAATAATGAGTTCATCCCCTAATACTTCAAGAATATAATCCCCGCTTCTGATCACTGCGTAGTCGGGGCCTATTTTCTCTAATGAATACGGACCAGTTATATGGACAGAAACATATTCATCGATTGTAACGGATGAGCCCATTTTAAAAAGTTTTCTCATGACAAAACCCCCTATTCATACCTTATGATTCGAATAGGGGGTCAATGCTTATTGTTTTGATTTTGGAGGTCCTAAGATTTCTGAGAAGATGATACCTTTAATGAGGTCTTCCTCGTTTTTAGGTATCATTTCATGATGCTCAACCGGCGGCGACCACACTTGTTTTCCCTGATGAGCAGATAGCCTCCCTTGATGGGGCTCAACGGATGTTTTATCTCTTGTTGTAGCCAGATCAAGTTTGTCCTTAACTTTCACAACTGGTGCAGTCTCCCGTTTAGGAGAAACTGTTACCTTCGGTTGTGATGCCGGCTTAGCAGGTGCAGGAGCCGATTTTGGCGTCTGTCTGCTTGGAGGCTCTTCGTCGTCCGGCAATTGAAACTCCCGCTCGATTTCCTCAAACAATTCTTTAGACATTTCCTTCAGCTTCCGCATCGGATCTGGCGTGGCAGGCTGATCAGGTCGTGTCATTGCCGGTTTTCTTTCTTTTGTGCTCGGCTGTTCTTTCTTCTTGCCGAAAATCGCACTAATAATACCGATGATCGCTAAAATGATCAACTGCTCCATTTGCGCATCCCCTTTCCGGGAATCAGCAGCTTATGCGTTACTCTTTAGGCTTAGGATTTTGATCTCCGCCAATTTTGCTAATCGAGTCACGCATGCCTGTATCCGCTTGAATATTTTTGTAGTTCATGTAATCCATAATGCCAATATTTCCTGTACGCAACGCTTCTGCCATAGCAAGCGGAACTTCCGCTTCCGAACCGACAACCTTCGCTCTCATTTCCTGAACTTTCGCTTTCATTTCTTGCTCGTTCGCAACGGCCATTGCACGTCTTTCTTCCGCTTTCGCTTGAGCAATGTTCTTATCTGCCATCGCCTGCTCTGTTTGAAGCTCAGCACCAATATTTTTACCGATATCAACGTCTGCGATGTCGATCGACAGAATTTCAAATGCTGTTCCGGAATCAAGTCCTTTCGCTAAAACAGTTTGAGAAATCAAATCCGGATTTTCTAAAACTTTCGCATGGTCGACAGATGCACCGATAGTTGAAATGATCCCTTCGCCTACACGTGCAATAACCGTTTCCTCACCAGCACCACCAACGAGACGATCGATATTTGCCCGTACAGTAATACGCGCTTTTGCTTTTACTTCAATACCGTTAAGTGCGACACCAGCAATAAATGGTGTTTCAATTACTTTTGGGTTAACGGACATTTGAACTGCTTCCAATACGTCACGGCCAGCAAGGTCAATTGCTGCTGCACGCTCAAACGATAATTCAATATTCGCACGATGTGCTGCAATTAAAGCATTGACAACACGGTCTACGTTACCGCCAGCAAGATAGTGGCTTTCCAATTGGTTAATTGAAACATTCAACCCCGCTTTATGCGCCTTAATTAATGGATTGACGACCCTGCTCGGAATTACCCTTCTTAAACGCATACCAATTAACGTGAAAATGCTGATTCGTACACCTGCAGCCATTGCAGAAATCCACAATGCAACCGGAACAAACCGGAAAAACACTGCCAATACGATAATGATGAGAGCAATAAGTATACCTATCATTACTCCACCACCTGTTATTGCTTCTAACATAATTCATCCGCCCCCTATTCCTGAGTTTCCCTTACAACTATACGGGAACCTTCAACTTTTACAATCATAACATGTTTACCTCTATCAACATAACTTCCTTCGGACACTACATCAATCCGCTCGCCATCCAATTCAACTGTCCCGGAAGGACGTAGAGGTGTAATGGTAGTAGCCTTTTTACCTAATAGTTCCAATCTGTTCTCATTGGAAACATAACCGCTTTCCGTATCCGTTGCGTCCATTAATACCATTTTGTTTAGCAGATGCAGACGTTTGCCGAAAAACTTCATAATGATCACCATCCCACTGACGGCTACAGCTATCGCGATCAACACGGAATACGCCATATACATCGGATTGCCGCCCGCCATAATAATGCTTCCAACAACGGCAAGCGCACCTAAAGCTCCAGCTATTCCGCCTGCCACAAAAAACTCCAACACGATGAGTCCTACCCCTACTAAGAAGACGATTAAGGTTTCATAGCCCGCAAATCCAGCTATGAGATGGCCGAAGAAAAACAATAGCAATGCGACAATTCCCATCGTTCCCGGTACGCCGAACCCTGGTGAATAAAGTTCCAATACGAGGCCGAGACCAGCAATCGATAGCAAAATTGGAACGACGACGGGATTGGTTATAAACCTTGCTAAGCCTTCGGAAAATGATACTTCGGTTGAAACGACTTCTGCATTTTCCATACCAATTTTCATCAGCAAATCATTAAATGTTCGAACTGTCCCTTCACTATAGCCGACCTCTTCTGCTTCTTTTGCAGTGAGTGTGAGCAGTTCACCTTTTGGGGCTCGATATTCCTTCATATCAATCTTAGGTTCTGCCATTGCAATTGCGTAATCAGGGTTTCTGTCAGATGATTCTGCAGCACTCTTCATATGAGCAACCCAAGCACTATGCGCTTTGACATCAGCTGCCTTGCCGGACCCTTCAATCACTTGGGAAGCTCCGATTGTTCCGCTAGGCGTCATATAAATTTGATCAGCATGCAATGCGATAAATGCTCCTGCCGATAATGCTTTGTCGTTAATGAAAGCTATGATTTCCATCTTATCTTTGTTCTCTTCCATCAATTTTGCAATTTCGCCAGCAGCATCCGTAAAGCCTCCGGGTGTATCAATTTGAAGGATAAGTGTTTTCGCCCCTGCTTCTTCGGCTTCTGTAAAGGATCGTTGTAAAAATGCAAACAAGCCTTTTTCAACTTCACCCTTTATCGGCACACGATAGACTTTATCCACATTTGCATCTACTGATGAGAACGGTATTATGAAAACAAACATCAGTGACAATAACAACAGGAATGTACCAATTTTCTTCTGCACTTTCGGTTCACCTCACTTACATAAGAACAGTATACCTTCTTTACGTAACAAACTACTAATTGGTTTCATTTTTACAAAGCAAATAATTGATCTTGCTGAAAATAATCTTTTAGTACATAATAAATAAACCGAAAAATCCAAAGGACTTTTCGGTTTATATAAATTACAATCTAAATTTTAAAGAATCGATTTTAAATTAGAATTTACGCTTACGAGCAGCTTCGGATTTCTTTTTCCGTTTGACACTCGGTTTTTCGTAATACTCACGCTTTCTTACCTCTTGTATTGTACCGCTTTTCGATACAGTACGTTTGAAGCGGCGAAGAGCATCTTCAAGCGATTCATTTTTGCGAACGACGGTTTTCGTCATATCTCTTGTCCCTCCCTCCGAACACACTTCGACACAAGGCAAATGTCCTTGTACTAAAAAATTATATCGCACAATGACAATGCGGTCAATAAAAAACTTTCAAAATATCTCATTAAGATAGGCGGAGGGGAAAATCTTGATTCATCGCTATTTCAGTTGGATTTTCAACACTTACATCTCCACTTAATAATCTGAATCTGATTGGAGGCCTTGCATAATTTGCACGCCCGAGCTTGCACCAATTCTTGTCGCGCCTGCATCGATCATGTTCTTCATATCTTCAAAGTTGCGTACACCACCTGAAGCTTTAACGCCCATTTCTGGGCCAACAACAGCTCGCATTAATTTTACATCTTCAATAGTAGCTCCTCCAGAAGCAAACCCAGTAGATGTTTTAACAAAATCAGCGCCTGCAATTCTAGAAAGCTCACAAGCTTTCCGTTTTTCATTGTCATTTAACAATGCAGTTTCGATAATTACTTTTACGATTGCTTTACCCTTCGCTGCTTTGACGACAGCTTCAATATCCTGTTGCACTATCTCATCATCCCCGCTTTTTAAAGCGCCAATGTTAATGACCATATCTATTTCTTGTGCACCGTTTTCAATTGCATCTTTCGTTTCAAAAGCTTTTACTTCCGGTGTATTGGCCCCTAAAGGAAAACCGATAACCGTACATACTTTTACATCCGATCCTTTTAATTGCTCTGCTGCATTTTTTACCCAAGTTGGATTCACGCAAACTGAAGCGAAGGAATATTTTTTTGCTTCTTCGCATAATGCGATGATTTGGTCTTTTGTTGCTTCCGGTTTCAATAATGTATGATCAATGTATACTGCATAATTTGTATTCAATCGAATACCTCCTCCATGATGTACGTACCTCTCTAATCATAACAAAGAAAGGTATGACCTGCCTACTATTTTACATTTTAGGCAACCGATGAAAAACGCCCGCCTTATGGTCAGGCAGACGGGGGTTGATGACAAACTCTCCTATTCATCTTTGAAGCAGGATGCAGCTCAATGCACAATTAAGCGGCTAACCACGTGGCAACTGTTTACTAACCAAGATCGGCAAATCCTCTTCTTTTATAATCCCTGTATAAAAAGATTGTAGACAAAGCAATAAGATACTTTGTCTACAATGTGCATCCACGTAGCGTATAGGTGGATATTTCCATTCAATTATGACAACGCTTTTTCTTCTTCAATGACACGGACAAACTGCCCTTCATTGTAAGGATATCCCGCTTTCACTATTTTCACTTTGACAATTTTTCCGACCATTGATTCATCTGCCGGGAAAACGACTTTTAAATAGTTATCAGTATACCCTTCGTACAATCCACTCTCCGAATCCAGTTTATATTTCTCTTCTGGAATCACTTCAAGCACTTCATCCTCAAAATCAGCTGCATATTCTTTCGCCAATTGATCATTCAATTCAAGCAGTCTATGCACTCTTTCATTTTTTACTTCCTCATCGATTTGGTCTTCCATTCTTGCGGCTGGCGTACCTGTCCGTTTAGAATACGGGAAGACATGCAATTCAGAATAGCGGTGATCGCGGATGAAATTGTATGTATCCATAAATTCCTCTTCCGTCTCTCCAGGGAACCCGACGATAACATCCGATGTTATTGCCAATTGCGGCAATGCTTCACGAAGGCGATCTAAACGCTCCGCGAAAAATTCCATCGTATACTTCCTTCTCATTCGTTTCAATACAGTATTAGAACCAGATTGAATTGGAATATGCAAATGACGAACAATCTTGGAAGAGTTGCGCAGTACATCAATTACTTCATCAGTCAGCTGGCTCGCTTCGATTGAACTGATTCGAAGGCGTTTCAATCCTGTCACTTTCGTTTCAAGATCGCGCAACAGACGCGCTAAATTATAATCTTTCAAATCTTCCCCATATCCACCTGTATGGATGCCTGTTAATACAATTTCAAGATAACCAGCATCGACAAGCTGCTGCGCTTGGCGGATTACCTCTTCAGGATCGCGCGAACGCATTAGCCCACGTGCCCAAGGGATGATGCAAAATGTACAGAAATTATTGCAGCCTTCCTGAATTTTTAAGGAAGCGCGAGTGCGGTCTGTAAACGCAGGAACATCCAATTCCTCATACACTCTGTTTTTCATAATGTTACGCACCGCGTTAATTGGCTGGCGTTCTGTTCGGTATTCATCGATCAAACCTAATAGCTTCGTACGATCTTGCGTCCCAACAACGATATCAACGCCAGGAATCGCCATAATTTCAGCAGGAGATGTTTGAGCATAACAACCCGTTACACAAATGACCGCGTCTGGATTTTGGCGAACTGCACGCCGGATCACTTGACGACTTTTTTTGTCTCCCGTATTTGTTACTGTACACGTATTAATGACGTAAACGTCAGCTTGTTTTTCAAAATCGGTACGATCATAGCCAGCTTCTCTGAAAAGCTGCCAAATCGCTTCCGTTTCATAATGATTCACTTTGCAGCCTAATGTATGGAAAGCTACAGAAGACATCAGCTGCTCACCTCTTTCATTCGAATTCATATGACATTGCGGACAATAGATAAAATGGAGCGGTTTCTGCTCGCAATATGCGCGGTCCTAAAGAAACCGATTGAAAGCCTGCTAATCGCAAAGCTTCCGCTTCTTTTCTCGATATTCCGCCCTCTGGTCCAAAGACAACCATTACCGATTGTTTATGATACACGTTTTTCAATCGGTCTGCAATCTTGTTCGGTTCATCACTTTTTGCATCCTCTTCATCTGCAAATAATAGGACATCGAAATTTCTTGCATGCAGCAATAACTCTTGAAATGATACTGGAGAAGCGATTTCAGGGATAATGGTTCGATGGCATTGCTCTGCTGCCTCTTTTGCAATTTTGCGTAACCGTTCTGTTTTCTTATTGCCCTTTTTAGCATCCCATTTTACAATTGAACGCTCAGCTTCGAAAGGGATAAGCGCAGCCATACCTAATTCTGTTCCTTTTTGGACAATTAAATCCAATTTATCGCCTTTCGGCAAGCCGCATGCAATCGTGACTTGAACAGGCATCTCATTCGAATGGAGCGGTCCTTCCACTTGCTTAACTAGAACGCCCTCATCCGTCATTTCAGTTATCTCTGAAATATAGCCTTCTCCTGAAAATACAGCTACTACATGATCGCCAACGCTCATGCGCATCACTTTTGCTATATGCTTGCTATCTTCACCATCGATTAAAGCATTTCCTGCAACATCAAATGGCGTGCTTAGAAAATACCGTTGCAAGCCTTACACACTCCCTTTGCGGGCGATAATGGCTACCCAATCTTCCATCAATACCGTTTCAATAATTTCAAACCCTTTATCAATCAAGTCTGCTCGAACTTCATCGCGTTTTTGTGAAATAATGCCTGAAGTAATGAACAGCCCTTGCTCAGGTAAAGTGTCATACGCGTCTTTAGTAAATGTCATTATAACTTCAGCCAATATGTTGGCAACAATTATATTAGCCTCGCCATCAACCGAGTCAAGTAAATTGCCATGCATTACATCTACGATATTGTTTACTTTATTTAATGAAATATTCTCCCTGGCGGCAGTAACTGCGACCTCATCCAAATCAAGTGCTTGCACTCTTTTTGCGCCTAATAGAGCTGCTCCGATAGCAAGAACGCCTGAGCCGGTACCGACGTCAATAACAGAGTCTCCTTGTTTTACATACTTTTCAAGAGCTTGCAAGCATAGGACAGTTGTCGGGTGTGTGCCTGTTCCAAATGCCATTCCAGGGTCCAACTCGATGATCAATTCATCTGTTTCAACCGGCACATACTGTTCCCAAGTCGGAACGATCGTAAACCGTTCCGAAATTTTTACCGGATGATAATATTGCTTCCATGCAGTCGCCCAATCTTCTTCATCCACTTCACTCGTCTGAATAAGATTTTTACCAATATCCAAACCGAAATCATTCAAATTTTTTACAGACTCTCTTATTTCACGCATCGTTTCTATCAAAAAGCTATTGACAGGTAAGTAAGCTTTAACAATGACCCCTTCAGTCGGAAAATCTTCTTTTTTCAATTCGTAAATCTCACCAAAACGGTCTTCATGGATGCGATCTGGCTCATTAGAATCTTCTATAATGACTCCGCTTGCGCCTGCCTCATGCAAAATATTTGCAACTGCTTCTGTCGCTTCATGTGTTGTGTGGATGGAAATTTCGGACCACTTCAACTTCGTTCATCCCTTTCAATCGCCTTTTATCGTACGTTTGATTTTATCAAAAAGAGAACTTGAATACTCGTCTGGTGAATTTCCATTGATGGAAGCAAATTCTCGCAATAATTCTTTCTGTTTTTCTGTCATTTTTTTCGGTGTAACGACTTTTACAATAACATGCTGGTCACCCACTCCATGACCATGTACGTTTTTAACTCCTTTACCACGCAAACGGAAGTTTGTTCCAGTTTGTGTTCCAGCAGGTATTTTCAATTTGACATTGCCGTAAATAGTCGGTACTTCGATTTCATCTCCTAAAGCCAATTGTGGGAAAGTGATTGGCAGTTCAAGAAAAATATCATCTTCTTCACGAATGAACTTCTCATGCTGTTTCACCCTGAAGACGATATATAAATCACCTGCCGGGCCGCCGTTCACTCCTGCTTCTCCTTGTCCGGAAACACGTAACCGTTGACCGTCATCAACTCCCGCAGGAATTGTCACTTTAATTTTCTTGCGTTTTGTCACTCTACCAGAACCGTGACAAGTTCCACATTTTTCTGGGATGATTTTGCCTGTTCCTTGACATGTAGGACATGTTCTACGATTCACCATTTGGCCTAATGGCGTATTTTGGGTAATGGAAATTTGCCCACTGCCGCCACACTGTGTACATGTATTAACCGGCGTTCCTTTTTTCGCTCCTGTACCATGGCAAGTATCACATTCTTCCTCACGAGGGACTTCGATTTCCGTCTCTTTTCCGAAAACTGCATCCATAAAATCAATTGTCATGGAGTACTGCAGATCGTTCCCTTTTTGCGGCGCATTCGGATCACGTCTCCGAGTACTGCCTCCTCCGAAAAATGTACTGAAGATGTCTTCAAAGCCGAATCCATCTCCACCGCCGCCACCGAAGCCGCCAAATCCTCCGAAGCCTCCGTTTGGATCAGCGTGGCCATATTGGTCATAATTCGCGCGTTTTGAGTCATCGCTTAATGTTTCAAATGCTTCTGTCACTTCCTTGAACTTTTCCTCAGCACCAGCTTCTTTATTCAAGTCAGGATGATATTGTTTAGATAACTTTCTATATGCTTTCCGAATTTCCTCTTTAGTTGCTGTTTTCGGTACGCCTAATACCTCATAATAATCTCTCTTACTCATCATTCCACGCTCCCATGCTTCTTTGAACTGCTCTTATTGCTATATCATAGACAGATCGGCTGTCATTTGGAACTTAAAAAGCCGGGGTTGCAACTTGCCGACTGTCCATCCGTTCAGATATACACTGCATCGATTCATTGTAACATGCCGGCGACAAAGGAAAAAGTCAAAGCCGGAATATTCGACTTTGACTTTTCCGTCAATCCGTTATTGATTTTATTTAGTTTTTCTTGTCGTCAACCTCTTCAAAATCAGCATCCACTACACCGTCGTCTTGGGACTGGTCAGCTGAAGCATCGCCCTCAGCTTGCGCTTGTGCTGCAGCTTGTTCGTAAAGTTTTACTGAAAGCTGTTGGACTAACTCTTCCAACTTTTGTTTCTTCGCTTTCATATCTTCTAAGTTGCCTGCTTCAACCGCAGCCTTTAGCTCATCTTTTGCTTCTTCAACGTTTTTAACTTCTTCTTCAGAAACTTTGCCTTCCAAGTCTTTCAATGTTTTCTCGGCCATGAAGACAAGTTGATCTGCATCATTTTTCAAATCTGCTTCTTCTTTGCGCTTTTTATCTTCTTCAGCGTTCGCTTCAGCGTCCTTCACCATGCGCTCGATTTCATCATCGGATAGGCCTGAGCTTGATTGGATCGTAATGTTTTGCTCTTTTTGTGTTCCAAGGTCCTTCGCTTTTACTGTAACAATACCATTTTTATCGATATCGAAAGTAACTTCGATTTGAGGAACCCCGCGTGGTGCAGGCGGAATATCTGTCAATTGGAAACGGCCCAATGTTTTATTGTCAGCGGCCATTGGACGTTCACCTTGCAATACATGAATATCTACTGCAGGCTGGTTATCAGCAGCTGTAGAGAATACTTGGGACTTGCTTGTAGGGATCGTCGTGTTGCGTTCGATCAGCTTCGTAAATACGCCGCCCATCGTCTCGATTCCTAAAGATAAAGGAGTTACGTCAAGCAATACAACGTCCTTAACATCACCGCGGATAATTGACCCTTGAACAGCCGCACCCATCGCTACAACTTCGTCAGGGTTAACGCCCTTGAATGGCTCCTTGTTCGTTTCTTTCTTAATTGCTTCCTGAACAGCAGGAATACGTGTAGAACCACCTACGAGAATGACACGGTCAATATCGGAAGGTGAAAGGCCTGCGTCTTTCATAGCTTGGCGTGTAGGCACCATTGAACGCTCTACTAAATGAGCAGTCAATTCGTCGAATTTCGCACGTGATAGCGTCATTTCAAGGTGCAAAGGACCTGCTTCTCCTGCTGTAATGAACGGCAAGGAAATTTGAGTCGACGTTACGCCAGAAAGATCTTTTTTCGCCTTTTCAGCTGCATCTTTTAAACGCTGCATCGCCATTTTATCTTTTGACAAATCAATGCCGTTTTCTTTGCGGAACTCTTGTACAAGATGCTCGATGATTACTTCATCGAAATCATCGCCGCCTAATTTATTGTCACCTGCAGTTGCACGCACTTGGAATACACCATCGCCCAGCTCAAGAATGGAAACGTCAAACGTACCGCCGCCGAGGTCGTATACTAAAATTGTTTCATCGTCCTCAGTTTTATCTAAGCCGTATGCTAACGCAGCAGCTGTGGGCTCGTTTATAATTCGTTCTACTTCAAGTCCTGCAATTGTACCAGCATCTTTTGTCGCTTGTCGTTGTGCATCGTTGAAATAAGCAGGAACGGTGATAACTGCTTTCGTCACCTTTTCGCCTAAGTAGTCTTCCGCATATCCTTTCATATATTGAAGGATCATAGCGGAAACTTCTTGTGGTGTATATTCTTTATCTTCCACTTTCACTTTATAATCGGAACCCATATGTCTCTTCACTGACATAATTGTGTTCGGATTTGTAATTGATTGGCGTTTAGCGACTTCACCAACTTGACGTTCACCGTTTTTGAAAGCGACAACAGATGGTGTTGTCCGGTTCCCTTCCGGGTTTGGAATAACCTTTGCTTCTCCGCCTTCATAAACAGCTACCACTGAGTTTGTTGTTCCTAAGTCAATACCAATAATTTTGCTCATGTAACTTCCTCCTAAATAAATGCGTCATTCATAACCAAACATTTTTCATTCATTCACTTTGACCATAGATGGTCGAAGAACTCTATCTTTCAGCATATACCCTTTTTGCATTTCCTCAAGCACGATGCCGGAATCTTTATCGGGATCGTTATCTGTCATGACCGCCTGATGGAAATTGGGATCGAACTCTTTACCAATCGCTTCGATTTCAACGAGTCCTTCCGCTTTAAGGGAATCGACTAAGTTGCGGTAAATCATCTCGATACCTGTCAACATCGACTGTGCTTCTTCTGTTTTTGTTTCAAGCGAAAGTGCACGCTCAAAATTATCTAATACAGGCAGCAAGCTTGTCATAACACTTTGAGCCTTGTATTTATGCAATGCTTCCTTATCAAGATTCGTTCTTCTTTTGAAGTTTTCGAAGTCTGCCAACACTCGAAGAAGTTTGTTCTCTTCCTCTTGCAGCTTTTCTTCTAACTCCTGAATCAGGGCATCTTTTTCATCGATTTGTTCTTCGGTTGCATCAGATTGCTCCGCTTGTGCCGATTCATTTTCTGTTTCATTTGCCGCTTGTTCACTAGCAGCATTTTGTTGTTCTTCTTCAATCGCCCCTTCTTCGCGGGCCTTTTCTTCAGCTTGTTTCATTTCTTCAGTCACTACTCTTTCCTCCTGTCCGCCCCTCCACCGATTGTCATCTTGGATAAGGCACTCGATAAATCCTCGCTAAGGATGTCAAGCAGCGTGATGACCCTGCCGTAATCCATCCGTTTTGGTCCAACGATTGCAATAGAGCCTGACGTATGATCTCCGACAGAGTAGTTAGCGGTGATAACACTGCAGTCTTCCATAGCAATATGCTTGTTTTCCGATCCAATTCGAACATGGATCCCTTTTGAATCGTCCTGGAAGAACGTCAAAGCAGGTGCGTCATTTTCAATTAGATCAAAAAACTTTTTCATTTTTTGGAGGTCATTGAATTCGGGCTGCTTCATCATGTTCAATTTGCCGCCAAAATAAATTCTTTCCTCTGGCTTAATTGTCATAGCTTGTTGGAAAGAAGCGAACAAATCTCCAGCATGTTGTATATGTCGATCAAAAATAGCTTTTGTCACATGTGCAAGCTTATTTTGAAGCTGGTTCAGCGAAGTCCCAACAAGACTTTCGTTTAAAATATTCACCATCTTCTCGACATCACTAGCTTTTAAACCACTCGGGACATCGAAGACCCGACTTTCGACATGGCCGTTATCTGTCACGATGAGCGCAACAGCTTTTGTTTCATCTAAAGGGATGATCGAAAAACGTTTCACCGAATGAGTCGACATATCTGGACCTAATAATATGGATGTATAATTCGTTAATTCCGAAATGATTTTCGCGGAATTCCGAATCAATTCTTCCGTTTCAACTACCTGATCCTGAAAAATCGATTTCAATTGCAAACTGTCTTCCAATTTCAATTTGTCGGGCGTCAACAGGTGATCTACATAGAAACGGTAGCCTTTTTCAGATGGCACCCTGCCGGATGAAGTATGGGTCTTTTCCAAGTAGCCCAACTCTTCCAAATCCGCCATATCATTGCGGATCGTCGCCGGACTGTAAGGAGCCTCCGGTTTTTTTGATAACTGTCTTGATCCGACAGGTTGAGCGGATTCGATGAAATCGTTAACCGTCAGTTGCAAAATAAGCAATTGTCTGTTTGTCAACATAATCATCACTCCTGTTAGCACTCTATAATTGCGAGTGCTAATGCTACTCATAATTTATCAAATCCCCTGAGATGTGTCAATGAATTGACTCACGTTTACAATAGGAAACGTTGAAATACTTCATTGCCCCTAAATATCCCTTTTCGAGTCAACTGGACACGATCATCCTTTACTTGAATCAACCCCTTTTCGACAAGTTCATCCAATTGCTCGCCATACACCTCTTTTAATGGGGTAGTAAATTTACGTTCGAATTCCGAAAAGGTTACACCTTTCAATTTCCTAAGTCCTAAAAACATTTCTTCTTCCATCTGTTCTTTCTGCGATACTGTATGAATATTGAAAAGTGGACGATTTCCATTGTCGGTTTGCTCCATATATTTTTTCAGCGGACCAATATTCGCATATCGCTCCCCTTTCAAATAGCCATGGGCTCCTGCCCCTACGCCGGCATATTCATCATTATCCCAATAAATTAGATTATGTACCGATTCATATTCCGGTACTGAGAAATTACTAATCTCATATTGTTTTTTGCCTGCTCTTTCCATTTGTTCCATCAGTATTGCAAACATTTCCGCTTCTGCATCTTCCCCAGGCAACGGTAGTTTCCCTTTGTTCATTAAGTTATAAAATACAGTTTTCGGTTCAATGATAAGCGAATACCCTGAGTAATGGGGCAAGTCAAGTGAAAGTGCTTCATCCAATGTATCCTTCCATTGCCCGATCGTTTGGTTCGGTAAACCATATATAAGATCGATACTAATATTTTCAAAGCCGATGCGCCTTGCTTCATCGATAACTCGTTTCGGGTCATTCGCCCCATGCGTCCTTCCGATCTGTTTCAGTAATTCTTCATCGAATGATTGGACGCCAATGCTCAATCGACTCACTCCGCCATTTTTTAATACCGCTAATTTGTCTTCAGTAAGTTCATCTGGATTAGCTTCCGTCGAAAACTCACGAAGCTTTTTATAATCTACAAATGCATTAATAATTTCTAAAAGCCGATCCAATTGTTTTTCAGACAATGAAGTTGGAGTGCCTCCGCCAAGGAACACTGTTTCTATATTGCTAAAAGATTGCCCTTCATTTTGTAAAATAGATAGTTCATGTCCGATCGACTCAATGTATTCATCTACAGGTTGATTTTTAAAAAACACTTTATTGAAATCACAATAATGACAAATTTGATGACAGAAAGGAATATGGATATACATGCCTCTCATTCGCCCTGCTCCTTTCTTGACGGCATCGACGATTAGCGTCGATTCCCCGCATTACAATACCCAAATATGATACCTTATCAATGTTTGCGGTACAAATGATACCCTCCATCCAATCACTTTTTATTCCCCTCTACTTCATAAAATCTGACAAAAACGGATAAATGCTTACCTTATGCGCATAATCTTCGAAACGCACACATAAAAAGTTCCAAAGCCGCATAACTCCTTTTTAACGCGCAGAAGTCGAATAAAAAGCGCATAGACATCCAGTTTGCCTATAAAAACACAAAAGCGATTTCCTATTCAAAGACAAATAGGAAATCGCCATTTTATATTTAGTCTTCATCCATTTTCAAAACAGCCATGAAAGCTTCTTGCGGCACTTCAACTGATCCAACTTGCTTCATGCGTTTTTTACCTTCTTTTTGTTTTTCCAATAGTTTACGTTTCCGGGAAATGTCTCCGCCGTAACATTTTGCAAGTACGTTTTTACCGATTGATTTAATTGTGGAACGGGCGACAATTTTCTGTCCGATTGCCGCTTGAACAGGCACTTCGAACTGCTGCCTTGGAATTAATGATTTCAATTTCTCAACAATCGCTTTTCCGCGCTCATAACTGAAGTCACGGTGAACAATAAAGCTTAACGCATCGACTTGCTCTCCGTTAAGGAGAATATCCATCTTCACTAGTTTGGATTGTTTGTAGCCGATTAACTCGTAGTCAAGCGACGCATAACCTTTCGTGCTTGATTTCAATTGATCGAAAAAGTCGAAAACAATTTCAGCTAAAGGCAATTCATAAATAATATTCACCCGTGAATTATCCAAGTAATCCATCGTGATGAAATTACCACGCTTATGCTGGCATAATTCCATAACAGATCCAACATAATCATTCGGCACCATTATGGACGCCTTGACATATGGTTCTTCAACGTAATCGACTTTTTGTGCATCTGGCATCATTGACGGATTGTCTACTTTTAACTCAGTGCCATCCGTCATCACTACATTATAAATAACGCTTGGCGCCGTAGTGATTAAATCAATTTTGAACTCCCGCTCGATACGTTCTTGAATAATTTCCATATGGAGAAGACCTAAGAAACCACAACGGTAACCGAAGCCCAACGCTTGTGAAGTTTCCGCTTCGTATTCCAATGCAGAATCGTTTAACTCCAATTTTTCGAGCGCTTCACGCAAGTCAACATATTTCGATGAATCGATTGGATATAGTCCACAGAAAACCATCGGATTCATGCGTCGGTAACCAGGTAACGGCTCGCTCGCAGGTTTTTTAGCATTTGTAATCGTATCACCGACGCGTGTATCGGCGACATTTTTAATAGCTGCCGATAAAAAGCCTACATCCCCGACTGTCAGTTCATCACGATATGATATATTCGGTGTAAAAACACCCGTCTCAATTACTTCGAATTCTTTTCCAGTAGCCATCATGCGAATCGTATCGCCCGGTTTGACTGAACCTTCCATTATACGGATGTTGACGATTACGCCTTTATATTGGTCATAATGGGAATCAAAGATTAACGCCTGCAAAGGTGCTTCTGGGTCTCCTTGAGGGGCAGGCACTTTTTCAACGATCTGCTCTAAAATTTCTTCAATGCCAATGCCGGCCTTTGCAGATGCATGGACCGCCTCTGAGGCATCCAACCCAATCACATCTTCAATTTCTTGCTTTACACGATCTGGATCTGCTGCTGGCAAATCAATTTTATTGATGACCGGCAAAATTTCAAGATCATTGTCCAATGCTAAGTATACATTTGCCAATGTTTGAGCCTCAATGCCTTGTGCCGCATCGACTACTAAAATCGCGCCTTCACATGCGGCAAGGCTGCGGGACACTTCGTATGTGAAGTCGACATGCCCTGGTGTGTCGATAAGATGGAAAATATATTCCTCTCCATTTTTCGCCGTATAGGTCAGTTGCACAGCGTTCAGTTTTATCGTAATGCCGCGTTCGCGCTCCAAATCCATAGAATCCAATGTTTGTGATTTCAATTCGCGCGAGCTGACTGTTTCTGTCTTTTCCAAAATCCGATCGGCCAAAGTCGATTTACCATGGTCGATATGCGCGATGATGGAGAAGTTTCTAATATTTTTTTGACGTGCTAATTTCTCATCAAGATTCATCTGTCAGTTCACTCCTATTTCAGCTATTTGCATTATAGCAAATAACTCAGGAACATGTTACAAAATCTTATGTCGCTATGCTATTTTATTGTAAAAATACATCATTTACGGCATGCCGGACACTCTTATCTAAAAAAAGCAAGTGGAGAAACAGATAGCATTCTCCACTCACTAATTACACTTTATGCTAAATTTTAAATTGGCTAATTGCTTTTTGCAATTCATCACTTAGACTTGTCAACGTGTCCGCTGCTTCTGAAACCTCGCGTATCGCTCGAAGTTGCTCGTCCGTGGAGGCGCTAATTTCCTCACTCGCTGCAGCTGTCTCTTCGGCAGTCGATGACATCGTTTCAATCGTTTCAAGAACCTTTTCCTTACGTTCGACGACTCGATTAATCTCATCAAAAACACTACTAATTGATTGTTCAAGCCTCTCCATTAAGTTAGACATATCGCCAAATGTCCGTTGAGTATCCAACACAACTTGTTCCTGTGCATGAAAAGTTTCACCTGTCTCTTTCATTTGCTGCGTCACTTGTCTTGAGCCTTGTTGAAGTTCTTGGACAGTCATTTTCACTTCCTCTGTCGCAAGGGTAGATTGCTCAGCAAGCTTTCTTACTTCCTCTGCTACTACCGCAAAACCTTTTCCATGCTCACCTGCCCGCGCAGCTTCAATACTTGCATTTAGAGCAAGTAGATTCGTTTGTGCTGAAATAGTAGTGATCGTTTCCATCACAACTCCAATCGCGCCTACTTTTGACTCAAGCTGTTCAATGACTTCTGCCATCGATTGTAAATTCGTTTTCCAATTATTAAATGATACTTGTAGTTCATCCACTCGCTTGCTTCCTTCATTATTCGCTTCGTTAGCCTCAAACGCAATGGATGTCATCAATCTTGCTTTCTCTTGTATACCATTAATTTGATCATTTAATTGATTGACGGTTTCGACTGCAAATTCAGTATCATGGGCCGATTTTGTCGCCCCAGATGCAATGTCATCAATTGCTCCAGCCATCTGCTCGCTAACGGCAGTTGTCTCCTCCGCAGATGCGCTCAGTCCCTCTGCAGATAAGCGTACCTCACTGACAGACCGATTTACGACTGAAACAATTTCTCTAACCTTCGCTATCATCATATTAAAGTTTTCCGCTAACTTACCTAATTCATCTTTTGTAGCACCTTCGACAGAGGCATGCAAATCTCCTTCCGCCACTCGGTTTATAGTTCTGCGGATAACGGATAGAGGGCTAATAATTTTTGAAATGATAACCCATAATACAGCCACTGCCACTATTTCTGTTATGATGAAGATGGCTATAATGATCAGTTTCATTTGGCTTGTTGATTTAGCGATAGCATTTTGCTTGAATGCAGCGCCTACCGTCCACCCCAAATGAGGAATTTCACTATGGACACTAATCATCTTTTCTTTGTTTTCGATATACCGTCCAATGCCTTTTTGGTTTTCAGTGCTAAACAGTGTTGTCATATAGGAAAAATCCTTCATCTCTTCTTCCTGAACAATTAAGGGATGTACGATCGCTCCACCGTTGCTATCAAATAAAAATGGATATCCTTCGAAACCGAAGTCACTTTCTGACACACTTTTCGTAACATTGCCTAAACTGATATCTACACCAACTACGCCAACAACCGAACGATTATGAGCAACAGCTTTCGATGCAGTAATGACATAACCACCTGTAGCTGCGTCGACATAAGGGTCCGACCAAACTACTTTATCGGGTTGTTCACTTGCACCTATGTACCAAACTCGACTAGTCGGGTCAAAATTAGGGATTTCAACGTGTGGCACAAATTTAATATTTTTATTCTGAAAACCAAAATACATTAGATCTGCTTCCGGCAATTGCTCCATATAATTTTCGAAGGCTTGTTCAATATTCCGATTGAGCAACTCCTCTTCCTCGACATTTCCATTCTGAGTTTCTATGAATTCTAATACTGCCGGGTTTTTTGTAATTAATTGCAAAGCTTTTTCGTACTGCAACATGAAATTTTCAATGCTGCGCCCCATTTCATCGACGGCAACTTGGCTTTGATCCAAAATGACATTTTCTGAATGCTTGAGCACTTGATTCGTAACAATTACATAAATGACTCCTAAAGAAATTAAAAATAATAAAGATACACTTACAATAATTTTTGCTTTAATCGATTTCATGCTCCAGCCCCCAATACGCGTTTTTTCTTTATATTCAATCCATTCCGACTTTCTTCACTCCATTATAGGCGAATAGTCCGCAACAATAAAGCTACTTTTCACTAAATGTACATATTTTAGAAATTTAACTCATACATATTGCCTAATAAACTTGAAAAGAACTGGAAATCAATTGATTTCCAGTTCAAAACAACATTGCTTATTTACTTTGTTGCTGTGTTTTCTCATTCTCCAACATCGTTGTAGCAGCCTCAGCTATAATCGCTACAGTTCTGTTCAGCTCGTCTTCCGTATTCCCTATGCCTCCCAATTCTATTAAAATGATATTCGGAGACAAATCTTGGTTATACTTTCCATCTACGCCTTGCCCGCCTTTGGGAAGTAAATTTTTTGTAATCCCTGGAATAATTTTATCCATTTCTTTTTTAAGAGTCATCGTTTTGTGCATATTCAATTTATAATTCGCGTGATCGGTGCCCACTACAAAAGATACTTTTGCATACCTTTCTCCTTCATGAACAATCGTCGTTGCTTCAGGGCCAATCGAATCCCGATGAACATCGATTATTAAATCATAATCCTTTTCGCTAATCTTCTGTTTCACGTGCGGTCGTATTTCCTTATATGCCCGCCAATAAGGAATGTTTTTTTTCACCATTTCTTTATTATTGTCTACATCAAGCATATCAGTCTCTACACCGTGTACAATTAATTGATTTTTTAATTTTTCTCCCATCTTCATAACATTTTCTGTTTGATGGGAAACAGCCACTTTTCCATCTGCTGCTTTCGTCATCGGTTCGTACGCTTCCTGTGAATGAGTGAAATATAAAAGCACTTTTGAAGGATCTGTCGCATTGTCGACAGGTTTCACTTCTTCTTCTTCGTCTTTCGGCTCTTCCATTATGTTGGAAGCGTACACGATGAATGCGTTTTCTTTGATGATTTTTGCTGATGACATAGTGGATCCTTCCGGTATAAATTGGATGACTACCGGGAAAAGGAATAGAACGAATACAATTACGGACAAAATTTGCATATTTTTTTTCATATGGCATCCCCCCGTCTTCCAACTATATGCGGGGGATGGTAGGTCAATGACTGGATTTAAAGCTTTCAATCCATTGGGTTATGGAACCTGTCAAAGCTTCTGCATATAACGCAACATAAGAATCAATTTCTTTCGGAGAAATAAATGTGTTCAATTCATGTGAAGACAAAACCTCTTCAAACAACTGAACGCGGTCTTCGTGTGGCCATGAAGACCAATCGCCAAAAATCGGAATTAGCTTCGAACGATCGGCCCCTTCCTTTGCCTCATGGAGCCATGGTGAAACGGATAATCTTGAGGAAGGATGTGACTCTTCCTCAATCTTAGAAGCAATGTAGCCAAACAACGTATTAATTGCATCGGCAATTAATACCGGACCATCCACTACTGTCGGGATGCCGATCGCAAGTACGGGACAACCTAACGTCTCCTTCGATATTTCTTTTCTGCTATTGCCAACTCCAGAGCCAGGGTGGATGCCTGTATCCGTCAATTGGATCGTTCTGCAAAGCCTTGCACTGTCTCTGGCAGCAAGTGCATCAATGACTACTAATAGATCTGGTTTAATTTCCGACACCATTGCTCTTACGAAATCGGCTGTTTCAAGTCCTGTCTGAATCGTAACACCTGGAGAATATACATACAGCTCACTGCCTTCTTCTGTATCCGAATAGTATTCTGGGACGATATCACGCAAGCGATCCATCGTCAATGGTCCGACCGCATCCGGCGTTACATCTCGGTTTCCAAGACCGATAATTAAAATCTTACCTTCTTTCAAATTCGGCATGTTTTCCGTCAGCTCAATCAGTTTATTTGTTAAGACGGACGCCATTTCATTCAGCCCGGATTCATCGGCAACCGTCATTTTAGGAACGGTTAATGTAATATACGTACCAGCTTTCTTTCCAATCCGTTCCTCGCCTCGCTCATCAATCTTGACAGATGTCAAAACGACCCGTCCATGCCTCTTCTCACTAAAATTTACACCTTCCGATTCTTTTAACGTATCTTTTTCGGATTCCGTCCGATGACGTACCATTTCCTCACTTTCAACAAGTAAGTCTGTCCGATAGAAATCAAATTTTTTCATTCCTTTTCACCTCAATCAATAGCTTGCACGTTGTGTCAAGGAAATATTCTTTGCGTATTTTTATTGCGTTCTGCCTGTCACTTTGCTAAAATATTTATGTTGTAAAGAGATATCCGAATGATATAGGGAAACACTCTTGCCTTACCTGAAATTGGAGGTGAATGAAATGCCAAACATTAAAGGTGCAATCAAACGTGTAAAACAAAGCACTGCAGCGAACGAACACAACTCTCAAATCAAAGCTGCTATGCGTACTGCTGTACGTAAAGCTGATACTGCGATCATCAATAAAGAAGAGAACGCTTCTGAACTTTTGAAAGATGCGGTTAAAAAATTGGACACTGCTGCTCGAAAAGGTCTTATCCATAAAAATACAGCAGCTCGCCAAAAAGCACGTCTTACGAAAAAAGCTCAATAACAAACTTAAGGGGCTGTCCAAAATGGACAGCCCCCTTCGTTTAAACAACTCATTTTAAAGCGGCTCCATAAAAAAAACTTCTAATACTCGCTCTCTTTTGCCGCCAGTCGTTTTTAATTTATAATCGATTGCAGCCAATTTCTCCAAAATCAATAAAAGTCGATCCATAGGCGGTACTTGACGATTTTCCATTATAAGTTTGACACGATATGGATGGACATTCAACGTTTTTGCGATTTGCTGTTGCTGGTAACCTTTTTTTGTCAATGACGTGACATGGATCATAAGACGGATTTGCCCAGCTATAAGAGATGTCAACATAATCGGCTCTTCCCCGTTTCTCAATAAGTCATGATAGATGGATACAGTCCGCCTAACATCGCCTCGCATATAAGCTTCCGTCAAACGGAATACATCCATTTCCGGTGTTCTTGGCACTAATAACTCTACAATATCTTTCGTCACTTCTCCTTGACCGTCCATATACATCGCAATTTTGGACACTTCTGCCGATAACATTAATAAATCATTGCCTGCCATATCAACTAAGTATTGTGCAGTTTCTCCGCTTATTTTCACACCATTCGCACTGCATTCTTGCTGTACCCATGTCGTAAGATCCTTTCCTTCTAGCCGGTTTGCCTCGACAACAACTGCCTTCTTCATCATCGATTTTGTTATTTTCAGCCGCTTGTCCAATTTCTCATACGGGGCTAAAAAAACAACTATTGCAGTCGGGGATGGATGATCAAGCCATTTGTCCAATAAAGCTGTATTTTGTTCAATTTTCTCCTTTTTATCAGGTGCTTTAAGGAATGAAGCATTTTGAGCGATAATGAATTTGCGATCCTCCAAAAAAGGCAGCGTATCCGCTTCTTCAATGACCGATTCTATTGGTGTTTCCGTCATGTCAAAGCGGATGACGGAGCTTTCCTCAATCCCATCTATCGCTTTTATGAGACGCTTAATCGTCGTATCCAATAAATGTTGTTCCAGCCCCGTCAATAAATAAACCGGGGCAATTTTTCCCGCATCTATATCTTTCCAAATCGCATTCATATGTATTCCTCCTGTATATCACCACAACTATTATACATCGTCTATGACTAAATTGTGTCGTTTCCATTGTAAAGGCAATTAAAAACTGTTTCATATGGATTTTTTACGTATTATCATCTATACTATATAAGAATCAGGAGGTGTAGCAATGAATGAGTTCGAACAAGACGTACAGTCTAAACGCAATGACTTAATCGATTCTGGAATGGGCTTCATTGTAGCTTTTATCGCATTTTCTGCAATTTTCGTTATTGCTACAATCATAGACTTCGTCTCACAGCATTAATGTCAAGAAGAACAGACAATGCCTTCCTTCCGCGGAAAAGTATTGTCTGTTTTTCATTTGGCTGAAGTAGAAATGTAGTAATCTCCTCGTTTTACAGTTATTGTGATTGAACCTAATTCTGCTGTTGCAGCTGTAAGAACATCGAATTTATCGAATGTATTGATCACTTCGGCATGAGGATGCCCGTAACGATTATTCCGTCCATACGACAATATTGTTAGTTTAGGTGAGAGCATTTCTATAAACGGCTCTGAACTTGACGTTCTGCTACCATGATGACCCGCTTTCAAAATAAGCCGGGAGCCCCAATCTATTTCTCCATATGTACGTATAATCCGCTTTTCTCCCTCCACTTCCAAGTCTCCAGTAAATAAAAACGATACGTCCCCTGTTCGCATATATAACACTAAGGAACTATCGTTTCCATTATAATTCCCATTAGGAGGTGATAAATAGATAAAGTCAATATCTAACAGCTTCCAAGCGTTACCTTCTTTCATTGGACGAATCGGGATCCCTTTTTCCTCAGAAATGCGAATGACGTCTTTCATTGTTGGCTCTTGACTGCTTTCAGGCGAAATATGGATTTCTTTTATTTTCAACTCTTCCATAACCTCGTCCGCCCCTTCTATATGGTCGCTATCCGCATGCGTCAGTAATAGTTTGTCAATTTTTGTAATTCCCTTCCCTTTTAAAAACGGAACGACAATATTTCTGCCAATTTCAAATTGATGGTTTGGCGTTTTCCAGTTCGGTTCTCCAAAGGTCACTCTTCCTCCCGTATCAATTACATACACCCCTTTTCGATTCGGCAGTTCGATAATGATGCTATCCCCTTGTCCAACATCTAAAAAAGTAACACGAAGCGAACGATCAGTATATGGTTGCGCTGCAATAAGCAACACAGGTATTACAATCCAGATGATCGCAGGAAACACCTTCTGTTGCTTTTCAAAAGAAACGAAGAAAGTGATAAGGCAAAAAAACGAAATGATAAGCAGGATAGTGGAAGGCCGACCCGGCGTCCACATTTGATAAGGCAAATCTGATAAAAAGATCGTCAATTTGTCAATCCATTCGCGAAATGGCGTATAGAGCAAAAATAGCATATTTGCAATAAAAGGCAGGGCATACGACAGGAATAGCAGAAAAATATTTGCTGGCAAAATGACGAAAGAATAGAGAGGGACGAATAGCAAATTAACAATAAAAGATGATAATGAAATTTCATAAAAGTGGTAAAGAAGAACCGGACATAACGCCAACTGTGTGATGAATGTAACGAGAAACGAATTTCGTAACACTGATGAAGACTGTGATAAGATGTCCGATGAATAGATGAGCGAAAATGCTGCTAAATAGGACAGCTGAAATCCTGGCTGGAATAGGACAAACGGCTCGTAAAGAATGAAAACGGCTGCACTGATCGAAAGCGCATCATCCATTCTCATCTTCACCTTGCCTGTTGCAGTCAAAAGCAAAATGATGGTTACTGAAACTGCCCGCCATACAGAAGGAGCGCCACCCGCAATGACTGCATACAATGGCAGCAAAATGATCATCAACGTATCAACAGTCTCTATTCTTACTGAAAGGCGGATTAATAGATAGCGGATCATCATTGTCAATAAACCGACATGTAGCCCAGAAATTGCGAACAGGTGAGTAATGCCTAAAGTTCTATATCGCTGTGCAGCAGCTTCATCCATCCCGCTACGGTCGCCAATGAGCAATGCTTCCGCTTCCACCTGCAGCGATTCAGGAAAAACCTTTTCAATATGCTGCTTTACACGCCATCTTTGCAATGAAAGCATCTGCATCATCCCTGATCGGTTGTTCACCCCAACCAATTGCTGTGCCTCAAACTGCCCGACCGCTCCATTCATCCGCAAATATTTACCCATATCAAATGAATACGCATGGGAAGGTATCGCTGGCTCCTTATATGAGCCTGTAAATGCAAATTGATAAGATGGCAGATGAGTATGCATAAATCGGTTTTTTTCCTGTTCATCTTCAAACGAATACAAAACGTATACAGTTTCCCCTGTATGCGTTTTACCGAAACCTTTTAATTTACCTCCATCTATTTTCACTTGATCAGAAAAGGTAATGTGAAGCGTTTCAGAAATACTAACTTCTTTGTCAACAGGTAAAATAGAAAGAATATACCAATAGGAAAGAATTGCAAACGTGAATGAGAGAATTGGTGTAATCCAATCCTTTCTAAGAAGAAAAATGGGGAGTAAGAAAAGGTTGACGAACAATACGTACGCCGAGCCGTAAGCAGCAAAAGCTGAAACGGCAATCGGCACGCAAATATAAATTAATCGGAAGTTTTTTATTTTATCCCAAATAATTCATCCGCCCTTTTTTGATAAGGGACGAGTTCTTCTGACGATGCACCTAAAGAAGCCATTTGTGAAATCAGCTCATCAATTAATGCTAATTTGTCATCCTTTGCAAAATCGATATTCCTTTCATCAAAAGGGATATGCTGAACCGACACACCGGATTGAGCGAATAATTTCATAGCGTATTCATCGTTTTTGTAATCTGTAGCGTAATAAACATGCTTAATTCCAGACTGGATAATCGCTTTCGAACATTGCAAACACGGAAAATGAGTTACGTAGAGGGATGCCCCTTCTACCGGGCTGCCGTATTTTGCACATTGCAAAAGGGCATTCATTTCAGCATGGATTGTGCGCACGCAATGGTTTCCAACGACATAACAACCATGGTCAATACAATGATCGCCTCCAGAAATGGATCCGTTATATCCGCCCGCAATGATGCGATTATCACGAACGATTGTTGCGCCTACTGTAAGTCTTGTACAAGTGCTTCTGACCGCCAACAAATGGCATTGAGCCATGAAAAACTGGTCCCAAGTAATACGCTCCATATGTATGCCTCCAAACTTATTACTACTTAATTGAAATGAATGGTTCAAGCTTTTCAAATGTCTTTTGCCCGATGCCTGAAACTTCCATGAGCGATTCAGTCGTCTGGAAAGGCCCATGATCCGTCCGATATTGAACTATAGATGCAGCTTTAGAAGGTCCGATGCCTGGCAATGTTGTCAATTCCGACTCATCTGCCGTGTTTATATTCACTTTTCTTTCATCAGAAGAATCACTATTAGAAGGCTGCATCATTTGCATATTATCTGAAAGATCGATTTCTCCTTCTTTCGGAACATAAATATACATTTCGTCAGTTAGCTTCATTGCATGATTCAACACACGGGCATCAGCTTCTGGCAAATAGCCACCTGCGGCTTCAATTGCATCGACTACTCGATCACCTTCTAACAAAGTATAGACGTTCGGGTATTTGACTGCCCCTTGAATATCGATGACGATCTTCTCAGGTTCTGTTATTTCTTTTACTTGTCCATCCAAAACTTCTGTCTGCTCTGCCTCTTCAACGAGGCCAATATTGGGAAGTTGTCCGCTTTCGACAATAAACTCATTGTCTGCCTGTCCACGGGGGAAGAACAGGATGGCGGAAACGACAGCGATTGCTGCAATAGGGGTGATGATCCGACGCCAATTACCGGATAGCCATGTAGAAAACAGTTTGTTCACCCTTTCCACAAGGCATCCATATGGAGTCACTCCCACTATATAACATTTCTAAGGGAAAAGAAAGATTCATTTACGTACTTGAAAAAAGATTCTTTCACTTTCTTCAGTCGGCGGTTCATCTTCCCAGTCGGCAAAAATGCGTTCAATCGTAAAACCTGCTTTCTCCAACATTTCAACATAGGCAAAAACCGGCATCGTCCGCTGGTGATGTGCTTCATCAAAACGTTTATATAAACCAGACTCCTGTTTTACAAAGAAAGCGATTTCCGAGTATACATCATGATCCGCTTCCCCTTCAAATGTCTCCCATATGTAAGCAATCCGACCGTTATCAAACGTGAAGGGTCCTTCCATGAAAATTTCATCCGTTTTATATGTCGAATGTACATCGAAAAGAAGATGGCCATTCGGTTTTAATGCATGATAAATATTTTTAAACGTTTGAAATACTTCTTGTGGATCTGTCACATAATTGAGTGCATCTATTGGTATGACGGCTGCATCATAGATTTCACGCTCATTTATTTCTTGCATCAGCTGTCTCTTAAACGTTATCTCCTGATGATGAGCTGCAGCACGTTTCCTTGCAACAGATAGCATTTCTTCAGAAAGATCGATTCCATCGACCATAGCGCCCGCCTTCGTAAGCATTAAGCTTAGAAGGCCGGTGCCGCACCCGACATCCAATACTTTTTTGCCGTCAAGTCCATGAACAGCTTCATCGATCAATTCAACATAAAGGTCATAAGGAATGTCAGACATTAATTCATCATAGACAGCTGCGAATTCTGTGTAAGCGGAGTTCATTGTTCATCCGCCATATTGAGCATTTGTGCATCGCCCCATAACTTTTCCAAGTTATAATAGCCACGCTCATCGCGATGGAATACATGGACAACGACATCCCCTAAATCGACTAAAACCCATCTTCCCGTTTCAAAACCTTCCATACGCTTCACATCAAAACCATTTTCCGCTGCTTTATCGGCAACTTCTCTCGCAATTGCTTGAACTTGTCTTTCAGAGTTTGCATGGCAAATAATGAATTGATCTGCAATAAGGGAAATCCCTTCCATATTAAGAACTACGATATCCTGTCCCTTTTTATCTTCCACTGCGTTATAAGCTGTTTGTAGTAATGTTGTCATTATTTCACGTTTCCTTTCATTGAGGCTGTTCAGTTTGATAGTACATATTCGTTATAGCATTCAAATGAATCCGGAAAAACAGGAACTTGTTTAGATACAAGATATTGAACAGAATGGATAATACATGCTTTCATGCTTTCTTCCAGTGATTTCTCCGCTTCTGTCCTCAATTGCTCGACACCGGGGAATTGCCGATTTGGTTCAATCAAATCCGCAATATAAATCACCTTTTCGATATCGGACATTCCCGCTCTCCCTGTCGTATGATAACGGATCGCATTCAGCACATCCTCATCTGTCACACCGAATTCCTCTTCAGCGATCATCGCTCCTACAGGTGCATGCCATAGCTCGTGATGGTAATGTAAAAGCCTTTCGTCATGCTCGCTCTCTTCCAATTTTTTGCGTAATTTCACAGGCTCCATAAACTTTGCAATATCATGAATTAACGCAGCCTTTTCCGCTTTCTCAACGGAAAGGCCGAATCGGTCTGCAAGTTCAACCGCCGTATGGGCAACTCGTAAAACATGTTCAAATCGGTGGATGGGCAATCTTTTTTTATTTTCTTCAATGAGTCGAGTTCTATCCATACAACTCCTCCTTGCGAATGAATGCTTCCACTCCGTTTGGCAAAAGGAAACGGACTGGACCACCTTCAGCAAAGCGCTTGCGAATAAGTGTAGATGATAAATCGATTTCCGGAATGTTTACTTTGACAATCGGAAATGTTGTTTCACCATTCGAATCCGGCCGATCCACCCCGACGAATGTGACAAGCTTCAAAAGTTCATCGATGCGATGCCACTGAGGCAATATGTCAATCATATCACCGCCAATAATGAAAAAAAATTCATTGCTTGGCTCCATTTCTTTCAAGGCTGCCATCGTATCATACGTATACGATACACCACCACGATCAACTTCAAAAGAAGAGCAAGTTAATCCATCCACGTGTTCCACAGACATCTCGACCATCCGCAATCGCTGCTCAGGCGATGCATCATTCGGATTCATTTTATGTGGGGGAATAGCAGTCGGCATTAAACGGATTTCATCCAATTGAAGCGCATGCCTCACTTCATCTGCAATGAGCAGATGGCCGATATGCGGCGGATTGAATGTGCCGCCCAATATTCCGATCCGTTTCATGGAACCCCTCCTTTATGGAAGAATAATTCTTTTCTTTTCTTTTGATTCTTTATACAAAACGAGGATCTTGCCGATCACTTGCACGACGTCGATTCCTGCTTCCTGCAAGCGGTCAGCAATATCATTTTTGTCTTCTTCGCAATTTTGAAGAATGCTCACTTTAATCAATTCCCTTGCTTCCAACGCCTCTTCGATCTGTTTAATGATCGGTTGCGTCAATCCGCCTTTCCCAATTTGGAAAATCGGCTGTAAATGATGCGCTTCACTTCGTAAATAGCTTTTTTGTTTTCCAGTTAACATCAAATTCCTCCAAGTTGATCTGTAATTGTTCGAATCATTTTTTTCGTATTTGGGTAGACACCAGTCCACTGCTCAAATGATAAGGCACCTTGATGAACAAACATGCCTACACCATTTAACGGTAAACCGCCTTTACTTTCTGCCTGTTCAAGAAATTCCGTGCGAAGCGGATTATAAATAATATCAGCGACAATTGTACCTGCACTTACATTCATCAACTGCAAAGGTATGCCTTCTTTAGCAAAGTTCATGCCGACAGACGTCGTTTGTACGATCAATCCAAAATTTGATAAATTTGCTTCTGCATCCCGTAAAGGGATTGCTGAAGCCCCCTCTATATCGGATGAAAGAAGTTCCGCTTTCTCAAGCGTTCTATTTGTAATGGCAATCGGTCCATATCCTGCTTCATGCAATGCGAACGCAATCCCTTTCGCTGCACCTCCAGCACCGATGAGCAATACATTTTTTCCTTTACCTACCGTACCGTATTTCTCTTCCAATGAACGTACAAATCCGTGGCCATCTGTATTCATTCCGTATAGACGGCCATCTTCCAGCACTTTCACCATATTGACAGCGTTCATCATCCTTGCAGAAGTGTCAATTTCATCCAACAAATCGATAATAGCCGTCTTATGGGGAATTGTTACGTTCCATCCACTGCACCCTAATCTTTTTAAACTTTCGATCGCCTTGGATAGATCCTGCTCCCTTACATGAACAGGAATATAAGAAGCATCGATTCCGGCATCAGAAAACCACTCTTCATGCATTGCAGGCGACATCGATTGCGCAATCGGGTCTCCGATTACCGCATACCATTTTTTCATGAACGCTCCCCCTTAAATTAAAGATGGACGAAGAACGACATTCACCCCACGCGGCGCATGTACTGCGACGACTACATTAGGATGCTGAACTGTAATCCATCCTAATCCCGAAATGACGATATCCGTTTTCGGTTTTTTAATGGAAAACTCATGCCGGACGAGAGGAGGCAATTTTTCTAATGATTCACCGCTCGGCGGAGATAGAAGTTCTCCTAAATGGTTGTTATATAGGTCATCGGCATTTTCTAATTTTGTCCGATGGATTGGCAAAGCATTGGATACGTGGATAGTGAACGAAGAACGGTCACCTCGAATGAAATCAAAACGGGAGAGCCCTCCAATAAACAATGTTTGCTCCGCATTTAATTGGAACACTTTTGGCTTCAATTCTTTTTTCGGTGTAATTGCCTTCAAATCTTCTGTGTCCAAATAATGAGCAATTTGATGATCGTTAATAATTCCCGGTGTATCGTATATGGCTTTACCGTCCTCGAACGGAATTTCCACTAAATCTAAAGTCGTTCCTGGGAAATGGGATGTTGTAATAACATCGCCCACTCCGGTTGCACTTTTAATGATCCGATTAATGAAAGTTGATTTACCGACATTCGTGCACCCAACGACATAGACGTCTTTCCCTTTGCGATAAGCATCGATCGCTTCCATCGCTTCCGGCATTCCCTGTCCTCTATGGGCAGATACTAATTTGACATCTACGGGCTTCAGCCCTAATTTTGCCGATTCAGTTTTCATCCAATGAACAAGTTTGTTGCGATTCACGGATTTAGGAAGAATATCGGCTTTATTTCCAATTAGCAAAATGTCTTTATTGCCTACGAATCGATGAAGACCATTAATCCAGCTGCCATTAAAATCAAAAATATCAACGATTTTAATGATTAAACCTTCTTTCTCTCCAATACCATTCAAGATTGTCAGGAAATCATCGCCCGATAAAGAAACGGGCTGTAATTCGTTATAATTCCGAAGTCTAAAGCATCGCTGACATACGACATCCTCTTTTTCTAAAGAAGATGGAGGTGCGTATCCTTCTAATTTCGGATTATCCGTTTGGATTGGAATGCCGCAGCCGATGCATTTAAGTTGTTCCACGATTATTCCTCCCATTTGATCATGCCGCGTTTTTTCATTTTGCCCATGATCCTTCTTTCAATCATTCGGTTAAATTTCGTTACGAAACCGTCCGAGTTTGCGACAGGGACGACTAATATCGTATGAAGGCCGAAACGGTTGCCTCCTAAAATATCGGTCATCAGTTGATCGCCTACCATGACGACCTCATTTTTTTGAAGTTTCATCATTTCAAGCGCACGTTTAAACGACTTTTGAAGCGGCTTCCGCGCATCGCATATGTAAGGCGTATTCAACGGGCCACAAAAAGTTTGTACACGTTCATTATTATTATTGGACAATATTGTCACTTGCAATCCTGCATCGTTCATCTGTTTCACCCATTCGGTTATTTCCGGTGTAGCTTCAGGGCGATCCCATTCAACGAGCGTATTGTCAAGATCGGTAATAATCCCTTTAATCCCTTTTTCTTTTAATTTTTCCGGTGAAATTTGAAATATATTTTTTACATACTCATCCGGCAAAAAATAATTATACACGACATCCACTCCGTTATCCGCTAATTCAAGATTGATTATAACATATCAGTATCCAATACACTCACTGTTCTCACTGATAGAAAATGGACAGCCTTTCGACCTTGTCCTACGAAAAAACTAGTGATACGCCAAGCCCTGACCGCATATGCTGTCATACAACGACACAGGAGGTGGACCAATGAGCGGATTTGTTATGGCACTCGTCCAACTGTGGGTCGAAATTCCGGCAATGGTCGGTTACATCCGAGGGCAGGCTTTCCGGCGTCCGTTGTCCAAGGCAGAAGAAGCAGACTGCTTAAAACGACTATCTGAAGGCGATGAAAGTGCCAGAGATGAACTAATTGAGAGGAATATGCGCCTTGTCGCCCATGTTGTGAAAAAATTCCACCCTAAACACGAGCAACTTGATGACTATATCTCCATTGGCACAATCGGACTCATGAAAGCAGTGAACAGCTTCACGCTTGATCGTAAAACAAAATTAGCTACGTATGCGGCTAGATGTATTGAAAACGAAATCTTAATGTATTTACGAACTCAAAAGAAAGTTCAAAAGGATGTATCCTTATTTGACCCAATCGGCACAGATAAAGACGGACAGTCCTTGCAAATTGCAGACCTTTTGCAAACCGAAGACGAAGCGCCGATTGAAACGGTTCAGCAAAAGGAACAAAAAGAGAGGCTTTATCGCCATTTAGGAAAATTGGACAGCAGAGAATTAGAAATTATTCAACGCCGTTATGGATTATTGGATGACCAGCCCATGACCCAGAAGGAAATTGCTAAGCAATTGAATATTTCAAGAAGTTATGTATCACGTATTGAGAAACGGGCAATTGTCAAACTGTACCAGCTTTTTAAACACGAATACAACGAATGATAGCCTCCTTACATTTTCCCCACCATTACTGCTCTCAAAACTGTTTGCAATTTCAAGTCGTTTACTAAATAAGAAAAAGGCGTCTCTGCCACAAGGTCAATCCCTGTGATAGATACGCCTTTTTGCTTGCATTTTAATCATCAAAAGGGGCTGTCCAATAAGTCCCTAAAATAGAACAGGTGGCGAAAAACGAATCGTTTTTCGCCACCTGTTCTTGTATTTTTCTCATTCAATACTGAAAGTAGCACGCGGATGCCGGCCACTTTCAGTAGATTGTGGGCCAATGCCACAATTCCGAATTCCGTATGCACCTTTTCGATGCCCCGCAGTGAGAATTTGCGGAACGACCGATTGCCCT